>DASQVL010000238.1:0-2736 GCA_035640795.1 Crenalkalicoccus sp.
GGACACCGCGAGCGGCCGCAGCTGGGCCCTGCACGCCGAGGGCGGCCAGCCGGTGTGGCAGCCGATCGGCTTCAAGGCGCCGGCGGACAAGGCGCCGCGCGGCACCGCCAAGGACGAAGAGGAGTAGGACCCGCCACGGCCGCCGCGCGGCCGGACCTCGCGGGACCATGGGGTGGGCGCCGGGGGTTGGCGCCCGCCGCGCCCGGGCGTTCACGCCCGTCCGCGATCTGCCCTGGCTTGCCCGGCGGCGCCGCGCGCCGCCATCGCCCCCGCCACCAGCGCGCCGAGCCCGGCGATCGCCGCTGCCGTCGCCACCGGGTGCAGCTGCGCCTCCAGGAACAGGCTGGTCCGCCGGACCGGCGCGACCGGGCGCGTCAGGCTCTTCTCCGTCCCGCCTTCCGCCGGGCGATGCAGGTTGTCCGCCCGCTGCGACCGCGGCGCCTTGCGCGTGGTCTGCACGCCGAAGCCGATGGCCTCCATCAGCCGGTCGGTCGCGCGCGGCATCAGGTTGCCCATCAGCGCGATGGCATGGCCGCCGAAGCCCACCACCAGCTCGCGGCGCGGATGCTCGCAGGCATGCAGGATGGCGCGCGCGACGAGGCGCGGATCATAGGCCGGCGGCGGCACGCGGAGGCCGGGCGTGCCGATCAGGTTCCGCGCGTGCTCCTGGAACGCGGTCTCGATGCCGGAGGGCTTGATCAGCGTCACGCTGACCGGCGCCCCCTCGCGCGCGAGCTCCATGCGCAGCGCGTCGGTGAAGCCGCGCACCGCGTGCTTGGTCGCCGAATAGGCGCCCTGGTAGATCATGGCGCGGTCGGACAGCACGCTGCCCAGGTTGACGATGGCGCCGCCACGCCCGCGCAGCTCCCGCGCCGCGATGAGGGAGCCGTTCACCACGCCCCAGTAATTCGTCTCGAACAGGCGCCGATGGTCCTCGATCGGCGTGCGCTCGAGCGTGCCGTAGATCGAGGTGCCGGCATCGTTGACCCAGCTGTCGATGCCGCCGAAGGCCTGCCGCGCCCGCTCCGCCGCCTGCTCCAGCGACGCGCCATCGGCGACGTCGGCGACGGCGTATTCGGCCTGGCCGCCGCGGGCGCGGATCTCCTGCACGATGCGCTCCAGCTCCTCCGCATTGCGGGAGACGAGCATGAGCTTCGCGCCGCGCTGCGCGGCGAGGCGCGCAGTGGCGAGGCCGATGCCGGAACTCGCGCCGGTGATCAGGATGACCTGGCGGTTCAGCGGCTTCAGCGCGATGCGGGGCATGGCGGGCGGTCCGGCAGCGATGTCCGGCTGCAACCCGGGGGCCGCCGGGCGGTTCCCCGCGGGCGCCACAGCGGCCGGCGGAGGGCATTCCATGCGGGGCCTGCACGGGCTGGACGCGCTCAATTTCTTCCTGGCCGATGTGCGGGACGGGCTCGGCCCGTACCTCGCCGTCTACCTGCTGGACGTCCACCACTGGGACCCGGCGGCGACCGGCCTGACGCTGGCCATCGGCGGCATCGCCGGGCTGCTCGCGCAGACGCCGGCCGGCGCGCTGGTGGACCAGGTGCGGGCGAAGCGCGGCCTGGTGGCGGGCGCCGCCATCCTGGTCACCGCCGCCTGCCTGCTGATCCCGCTCCGGCCGGAATTCCGGCTCGTGACACTGGCGACGGCGGCGAGCGGCGCGGCCGCCGCCCTCTTCGCGCCGGCGATCGCGGCGATCGCGCTCGGGCTCGTCGGGCGCGCCGCCTTCACCCGGCGGACCGGCCGGAACGAGGCCTTCAATCATGCCGGCAACGCCTTCGCCGCCGCCGCCGCCGGCGCGCTTTCGCTCTGGCTCGGGCCGGTCGCGGTCTTCGGCCTGCTCGCGGCGATGGCGGGGGCGAGCCTGCTCTCCGTCCTGGCGATCCCGGGCGGCGCCATAGACCACGAGCTGGCCCGCGGGCTGGATGGCGGGGCGGCCGGCCTGCACCCCTCCCGCTGGCGGGCCATGCTGACCTGCCGGCCGCTGCTGCTCTTTGGCCTCGCGGTCGCTCTCTTCCATTTCGCCAACGCCGCCATGCTGCCGCTGGTGGGGCAGGAGCTGGCGGAGCGCGAGCCGCAGCAGGCGACGGCATTGACCTCCGCCTGCATCCTGGCGGCACAGCTCGTCATGGTGGGAATGGCAGCGCTGGTGGGCGCGCGGGCGGATCGCTGGGGGCGGAAGCCGCTCTTCCTGGCGGGCTTCGCCGTGCTGGCGCTGCGCGGGCTGCTCTACACGGTGGATCACCACGCCTGGTGGCTCATCGGCGTGCAGGCCATGGATGGCGTGGGCGCCGGGCTTTACGGCGCGCTCATGCCGCTGGTCGTCGCGGACCTGACGCGCGGCACCGGGCATTTCAATGCGAGCCTGGGGGCGGTCGCGACCGCGCAGGGGGTGGGCGCGGCGCTGAGCAACGCGGCGGCGGGGGCGGTGGCCTCCCGGGCCGGCTACGACGCGGCCTTCCTGGCGCTCGCCGCGGTGGCGGCGGCGGGCTTCGCGCTGAGCTGGTGGGCCGTGCCGGAGACGCGGGAAGCGGCACCGCGGCCCGTGGCGGTCGCCGCATGAGCAGGCGGCGCGCCCTCCGCATCCGCCTCGCGCAGCAGCCAGGCCCGGAAGCGCTCGATCCCCGGCCGGCGGAGCCGCGCGGCGCGGCGCGTCACCACGTAATAGGCAAAGCGCGCCGGCCAGGGCAGGGCGAGCGCAAGCTGGAGCCGCCCGGCGGCGATCTCCTCGTC
>DASQVL010000239.1:0-2022 GCA_035640795.1 Crenalkalicoccus sp.
CGAGCCTTCCACCGCCGCTTTCCGCCCAAGCCCGGCCTTGGCCTGGGTACAAGCGTTAGGTCTGGACCGCCAGGTATGAACGCCGGTCAGCCCAGCCCGAGCAGCCCCGGCAGCATCTCCATCGCCGGGAAGGGCTCGGCCCCGGCCGCCGCCAGCACCTCGGGCGCGGTGCGCCGGGCGAGGCCGAGCACGCGGCACCCCGCGGCGACCCCCGCCTGCACGCCGAGCAGGCTGTCCTCCACCACCACGCAGTCGCGCGGCGCGGCCCCGCAGCTCGCCGCCGCGGCCAGGTAGAGGTCGGGCGCCGGCTTCGGCCGCGCGACATCCTCGAAGCTGAAGGCGCAGCCCGCGAAGGCTTCGGCGAGACCCAGCGCGGCGAGCTTCGCTGCAAGCTCCGCCCGCCCGGCATTGGAAGCGACGGCAGCCGGCAGCCCGGCCGCGCGCACCGAAGCGACCGCCTCCGGCGCGCCCGGCACCGGCCGCAGCATCGCCCAGATCTCCCGCGCAATGCGGAGCGAGAGGTCCTGCGCCCAGCCCGGCGGCAGGCGGCCGGTCCGCGCCTCGATCACCGGCAGCATGTCGGGCAGGGCCATGCCGAGGAAGAGCTCCTCCGCCTCCGTCCCGCTGATGCGCCAGCCGCGGGCGGTGAGCTCCGCGGCGA
The DNA here is from genome assembly GCA_035640795.1 of Crenalkalicoccus sp. Lineage (GTDB taxonomy): Bacteria > Pseudomonadota > Alphaproteobacteria > Acetobacterales > Acetobacteraceae > DASQVL01. Next base: position 662 of record DASQVL010000239.1, read on the forward strand.
GCAGGGCGTTCACCGCCGCCTCGCTGTCCGCCAGCACGCCGTCGCAGTCGAAGAGGACAGCGGCAGGCGGGGTCACGCCGTCTCCGGCACCGGCGCCGCCGCGCGCGCCTTCGCATGCGGGCAGTCGCCGAAGGCCTTCGGGCATTGCCGGCCGCCGGCGAAGCTGCAGAGAGGCCGCTCCTCCCCCCGCGCGCGCAGCACGAGGTCGCGCAGCGCGGCGATGAAGCCGGCATCGCTGTTCTGCGCCGGCACGCGGTAATAGCCGTGGAGGCCGAGCCGCTCGGCGAGCTCGCGGTACTCCACGTCGAGCTCCACCAGCGTTTCCGAATGCTCCGAGACGAAGGCGATCGGGCAGACCAGCACGGCGACGCCATCCTTCGCCGCCTGCTCCAGCGCCTCCTCGATGGAGGGGCGGAGCCATTTCTGCGGCGTGACGCGGGACTGGTAGCAGACCTGGTGGTCCGATGCCGCCTCCCCCAGCGCGGCGGCGACGGCGGCGGCGCTGCGCTCCACCTGCCACTGATAGGGGTCGCCCTGCTTCACGATGCTCTCCGGCAGGCCATGGGCGGAGAACAGGATGCGGAGGCGGCGTTCCGGCGGCAGCTCCGCCCGCGCCACGTCGAAGGCCCGCTGCACGATCGCCGCCGTCGCCTGCGTGAAGCCCTCATCCGAATGCCAGCAGCAGAGCATGCGCGTCGGCGCGCGGAGCTGCGCGTGCCCGGCGGCGAGGTGCCAGGCCTCCAGGCTCGATCCCGTGGTGGTGGTCGAATATTGCGGGTAGAGCGGCAGCAGCAGCACCTCGTCCGGCCGCCACGCCTTCACGGCGCGGGCCGCGGCCTCGCTCATCGGGTGCCAGTAGCGCATGGCGACGAAGCAGCGCGCCGCGAAGGGTGCGTCGGCCAGTGCCGCCTCCAGCGCCCGCGCCTGGCCCTCGGTGATCTCGAGCAGGGGGGAGCGGCCGCCCAGGATGGCGTAGTTGGCGGCGGCCTGCCGGGTGCGCCGCCAGGCGACCAGCCGGCCGAGCCAGGGGCGCATCCAGCCGGGCACGCGCAGGATGGCGGGGTCGGTGAACAGGTTGACCAGGAAGGGGCGGACGCTCTCCGGCCGGTCCGGCCCGCCCAGGTTGAACAGGACGATGGCAAGGCGCGGCCGCGTGCCGTCCTGGGGCGCGCCGGCCTCTGGCGCGGCACCGGATGGCACCTCCAGGCTGTGGGTCTCGGCGGTGGGAATGCCATCCATCCGGGCGGAGATGACCCGCGCGCGGCGCGGGTCAAGGGCGGGCGTGCCGCAACCTGCCGCGGCGTCGCGTTCCGCCCTCGCCACCTTGCCGCGGACGGCCCGCATCCGCCGCCAGGGCCGCC
>DASQVL010000240.1:0-12895 GCA_035640795.1 Crenalkalicoccus sp.
GCCTTCGCCTGCTCGAAGCTGTCCGCCACCGCGAGGGCCACATACTGCCCGTAGTAGCGAACCACGTCGTCCTCGAAGGGTGGCCGCAGCTCGTCGAGGTAGCACGCGGTCTCGAGCCCGGACATGTCCGGCGCGACGCGGGCGAGAGGCGGGAAGCTACCGCGCCGAAGGATGGCGCGGACGCCCGGCATCTGCTCGGCCACGCCGGCATCGATGGCCGTGATGCGGCCCTTGGCTATGGAAGCACCTACCGGCACAGCATAGAGCATGTCGGGAAGGTGCTGGTCGCCCGCATACCGCGCGGTGCCGGTCACCTTGAGGGCGCCATCGACCCGAGGATGCGGTCGGCCGACGACGTTCATCGGCTTTGCGTCCGACGGAGCGATCTGGGATGCGGACATGGGTCTGGCTCCGTGACCGTCAGCGTGTGACCTGCATCAGCGCGTGCGCGAGGCAGCGCCGGGCGAGTCCGATCTTGAAGCCGTTCTGGCTTTGCGGATTCGCGCCCGCGAGGGCCAGATCGGCCGCGTGGCGGAACGCCGTCTCGTTCGGCGGCTGCCCGACGAGCGACGCCTCGGCGGCCGGCGCGCGCCAGGGCCGCGTGCCGACACCGCCGAGCGCGAAGCGCACGGACGTCATTCGGCCCCCCGCGAGCGTCACCGACACCGCAGCCGACACCAGGGCGAATTCGTAGGAGGCGCGATCCCTGAGTTTCAGGTAGGCCGCACGCGCGCCGGCCTCGGCCCGCGGAAGCGTCACATGGGTCACCAGCTCGCCGGGCTGCAGCACGTTCTCCCGGTCCGGCGTGTCGCCGGGGAGCAGAAAGAAGTCGGCGATCGCGACCTGCCGTTCGCCCTTGGTACCCAGGACGTGCACGACCGCATCATAGGCCATCATCGCCACGGCCATGTCGGATGGATTGGTGGCGATGCAGTGTTCACTGGTGCCGAGAATCGCCAGCATGCGGTTGGCGCCCCCGATGGCCGAGCAACCGGTCCCGGGCTCCCGCTTGTTGCATGCCCATGCTCTGTCGCGGAAGTAGACGCAGCGAGTGCGCTGGAGCAGGTTGCCCGCCGTCGTGGCGGCATTGCGCAGCTGGGTCGAGGCGCCGGCGAGGATGGCCTCGGACAGGGCCGCATACTCGGCCTGCACGATCGGATGGTGGGCAAGATCGCTGTTCCGCGCGGTCGCACCGATGCGGAGCCCGCCATCGGCCTGGCGTTCGATGCCGTCGAGCCCCAGGTGGTTGATGTCCACGAGCTGATCCGGGACCTCGACCCCGAGCTTCATCAGATCAACGAGGGTGGTCCCCCCCGCGAGGAAGCGGACGCTGGCACCCTGCTGGGCGGTGGGCGAGCGGGAGGCGGCGGCGATCGCCGAGGAGCGATCGGCGGCCCGGAGGAGCTCGAAACTCTGCATGGCTCGGCTCCGCGTCAGCTGTTGCGGCGAACATGCTGGATGGCAGCGACGATGTTGGCGTAGGCCCCGCAACGGCAGATATTGCCGCTCATGTACTCGCGGACATCGTCATCGGTCGGGCCGCAGGGCTCTTTCAGCAAGGCCAGCGCCGACATGATCTGTCCGGAGGTGCAGTAGCCGCACTGATAGGCGTCCTTCTCAAGAAAGGCCGCCTGAATCGGATGGAGGCGATCCGGCGTCCCGACTCCCTCGATGGTGAGGATTTCGTCTCCCTCAAGCGCTGCGGTGAGCACCAGGCAGGCATTGTGTCGGCGCCCGTTGATATGCACCGTGCAGGCGCCGCACTGCCCGTGGTCGCAGCCCTTCTTCGTCCCGGTGAGGTGGAGGGTATCGCGAAGGCAGTCCAGGAGCGTGGTGCGTGGGTCGATCCGCACGACGCGAGATTCGCCGTTGATGCGCAGCGCGACGGTGAGCCGACCAGCGTCCTGGTCCCGTTGGCCTGAACGCCCCTCTGCTTGTTCTGACACCGCAGTCTCCATCCTGTTGCGTGATAGCCGCCGGCGCGGCCAGTGCCTCAGCTCGGGATCGTTGCGCAAACGTCACGCCGGGAGCGCAGACCGATCAAGCGGTGCTCTTATGACGGCCTACGATGCCCGGGGCGCCGCATTGCCGCGGGTCTGAAGTGCATCGACTGACCAGGAGGCGGGTATAGTCCCAAAGGGAGCGCGTTGCACGGACTGTGCCGCACCACGCAATCGATGTTGATGGAATGGAAGAGACCAGACCAGGCTTCCCGGCGCGATAGCCGAGGTGGGAGCGCCTCCATCGCACCCACTTCCACTCGTTGCAGTCGTCAAGCATGTGCAGGCGACGCCGCCTGCTGCACCACGGCCAAGCCGCCTAACCCATCGCCACCCGGATCAACCAGATCCTCCGTCAGCTCAGATTCCCGCCTGACCCAAAGCATCTGGCACGGACAGTTGCGCCGGCTGGGCATCCATTCCGTCGCGCGGCAGGGCAAACTGGAAGATGGCCCCGCGCAGCGTGTTCGCCTCCGCCCACAAGTGTCCGCCATGCGCCTCGATGATTGAGCGGCAGATTGACAGGCCCATGCCCAGGCCGCCCGGTTTGGTCGTGTAGAAGGCCTCGAACAGCCTCTCGCGATGCGCCGGGTCCAGCCCCGGCCCGGTGTCCCGCACCGCGACCAGCACGCCGCCGCAGGCGGCCGCCTCGGTGCTGACCAGTAGCTCGCGCGCGCCCTCGTCGACGCCGCGCACCGCCTCGATGGCGTTGACGATCAGGTTGAGGATCACCTGCTGCAGCTGGACCCGATCTCCTTGGATGCGCGGCAAGCCCTCCGCCAGCCGCGTGCGCATCGAGATGTCGTGCTTCACCACCTCGCCATGGAGCATGGCAAGGACCTCGCGGACCGCCTCGTTGATCGCCAGCGCTTCCTTCCGTGGCGGGGCCTTCTCGATGAGCCCGCGGATCCGGCCGATGACGTCGCCGGCGCGATTGCCGTCCCTGACGATGCGACCGAGCGCCTGCCGCACCTCGTCCACATCCGGCGGCTCGGCGCCAAGCCAACGCAGCGCAGCCTGGGCATTGGTGAGTGTCGCGGCGATCGGCTGCTTGACCTCATGGGCGATCGAGGCCGTGAGCTGCCCCATCGTGGCGACGCGATTGGCGTGCGCCAGTTCCATCTGCACCTCGCGCAAGGCCTCAGCGGCACGCTTGCGCTCGGTGATATCCTCGCACACGACCAGGACGACGGGTCGCTGCTTGATCAGCATCGCTCTGGCCGTCTCGCGAACCCAGAGCACCTCGCCATCCTTGCGGACCTTGCGCAGCTCCCAGCTCATGGTGCGGCCGAGTTGTTCGAGGCAGGTGGCCGTATTCCTCTGGACGGCCTCTCGGTCCGCCTCGTGAAACAGGTTCTGCACGGGACGGCCGATCAGATCCCCGGCCGTGTAGCCAAGCTGCTCGGCGCCAAAGGGATTCACGGACATGACGGCGCCGGTCGCTTCCACCATGAAGAACATGGTCGGGTTGCTCTCAAAGACCGCCTTCCATTGCTCCTCGCTCTCCCGCAGCGCCTGTTCCGCCCGCTTGCGCTCGGTGATATGCCGCCCGACGCCGCGGTAGCCAGCGAAGCGCCCCGTCCTGTCAAACACCGGCAGCCCCGAGACCGACACGTAGCGCCTGCCGCCGTCAGGCGTAGGCCGCGCGAGCTCGAAATCACGGAACGGCAGGTGGGCATCGAGCGTCTCCCGATGCTTGCGCCAGGCCTCGGCGTAAGGCTCCAGCCAGGGGACTTCCCAGCGCGTCTTACCGATCTCAGAGCCTGGCGCCGGCGCTTCAGCAAGGCGTTCGGCGAACTCCTGGCGGATGAAGCGATGCTGCGCGTCGGTCTCCCAGTACACGTCGAAGGAGAATTGCACGAGGGTGCGAAAGCGCTCCTCGCTCTCCCGCAGCGCCTGCTCCGCCCGCTTGCGCTCGGTGAGATCGAGCACGAAGGCGACACCCTGGTTGCCGGTTTCATCGAAGCTCGCCACGCCGATCAGCACGGGCACGCGGCTGCCGTCTTTTCGGAAGTACTCCTTCTCAAACGGTTGGATGGTCCCGGTCCTGTCCGCTTCCGCCACGGCCCGCGCGTCGCGGTCGTGCCATTCCGGCGGCGTCAGGTCCGTCCAGCGGACGCGACCTGCGACAAGATCCTCCCGATTGTAGTCCACCATGCGGAGAAATGCGTCGTTGGCCTCAAGAATCCCGCCTTCGGAATCCCAGATGAAGATCCCGATGATGTTGGCGTCGACCAGGCGCCGAATCCTCGCTTCGCGTTCCGCAAGCTCGCGGTACAGGCGGGTATTCTCCATGGCGGTCGCGGCTTGCGCGGCGAGCAGCTTCAGCACCGCAAGCCGGGCGGGCGCGAAGACACGAGGGGCCAGGCTGTTCTCGAGGTAGAGCACTCCGACGAGCGTGGCCTGGTTGGTCCATGGCAGGCAGAGAATGGAACGGGCACGATGCTGACGGATGTACGGATCAGCGGAAAACGGGTTCTCGGCCGCGGCATCCTCGAGGATCACGCTCTCCTGCGTGCGCAAGACGTAGTGCAGGATCGACTCCGGCATTGCGGCCGCGGTCGCGGTCTCGTCGCGCAGGTGCACGATCACAGTATCGCTGCTGGTCGTGGCTTCCGCGGCGATCCGCTGCTCAGCCCCCCGCGCAAGGATCAGCAGGCCTCGCTCGGCACCCGTCTGCGCGAGCGCGATGCGCAGCAGCGTCTCGAGCAGCTTCTCCAGGACGATCTCGCCCGACACCGCCTGCGACACTTCGATCACAGTAGCGAGGTCGAGGTGTTCGACCGGCGCCCCGATCGTGCTTGTCGGATCGGGTGCTGGCTCCCCGTTACTGAGGTGCGGATGGAGCTGATCGAGTTGCCGCGCCTTGCCATCGGCGCCCCAACGGGCGTAGCCGCAGCGAGCGTCCTGCAGATAGAGGCGGGCAATCTTCTCGAACCCGCGCGCGGCGTAGAAGCGCCCGGCCAGTTCGTTGGCGAGCGCCTCATTGTGGATAAAGCCGTTTGCCTGGGCCGAACGGATGGCCTGTTCGTACAGGTGCTCGGCATCGAGCACGCGGCCTTCGAGGCGGGCGATCTCCGCGCCGACCAGCGCCGCGCGGTTCTCGAAGTTCTCCGGGCTGTTCTCCGCCCAGAGCTGGAGCTGCTCGTGGTGTGCGGCGAGGGCGTCCAGGTGAAGCTGCCGCTCCTCGGCGGCTGCGGAATCGCAAGAGGCGGCCTGTGCCAGCGCAGCGTAGAAATGATACTCCGCCCGCTCGAAGAAGGACGGCCTGGTCCAGAGCAAGCGGTCCGCCTGCGCCGCCGCCGAGGCGGCCGCGGCGTGGTCGTCGGCGAGGACGCACGCCTGCAGCTTGCGGATCCAGTAACAGCAGGCGGCGATCGCGAGGCGCGGATCCTCTTCCAGATGTCGCTCGAACCGCTCCTCATCGAATCCGGCGTCGTTGAAGGAGCCGAAGATCGGGGTCAGGCCACGCAGCGTCCGGATCAGCTGGAGCTGTGCGGTGATCCTGTCGACAACTTGACCGAAGCGCGCCTGGCGCGCGACGTCGAGCCCAGCCTCAGCCTCGCGCTGCACCCCGCCGAGCGGATCGCCGCTGGCGAGAAGCTGTGCGATCAGGTATGTGCCGTTGAAGGCCGCGCCATTGAGGTCGCCGGCCTCGTGCGCCGCGTCAAAGGCGCGCCGCAGCAGGCTGCGGCCGACGTGGATCGGGTGCGCCAAGGACATGACATTACCCCCAAAGACCAAGTAGACGCGAGCCTTACTTGGCCCGGACCGCGCCGCTCCACTAGGTCCAGGGCGAGCTGGCCGAAGCGGAATGCTGCCTTGCAGTCGCCGAACTGCGGCCCCGGCACGGTGCTGAGACGCGGTCGCCATACTATCTTCGGTTGAGGACGCGGGGCGATACGATAGGAACCGCGACGTGGCCATGAGCCTTGATCTTCGGCGGATCGTGCGTCGGGTCGCGGCGCTCAACCTCGGCTACTTCGGCATCGAGTGCGCCGTCGCGCTCGCCATCGGCTCCGTCTCGCTCTTCGCTGACAGCATCGACTTCCTCGAGGACGCCTCGGTCAACCTGCTCATCATGCTCGGGCTGGGGTGGAGCCTGCGGCAGCGTGCCCGGCTGGGCATGGTCCTCGCCGGAGTCCTGCTCCTCCCCGGCCTCGCCACCCTCTGGACCGCTTGGGAGAAATTCCTGGCTCCGGTGCCGCCCGAGCCTGCGGCCCTGACCCTCACCGCGGCGGGTGCCATGCTGGTCAACCTCGCCTGCGCGCTCATGCTGGCGCGCTTCCGCGCGCATGGCGGCAGCCTGCCCCGGGCCGCGTTCCTCTCAGCGCGCAACGACGTCCTGGCCAACATCGCCATCATCGCCGCCGGGCTGGTGATCGCCTACCTGTGGGCCTCCGCCTGGCCGGACTTGATCGTCGGCCTCGGCATTGCCGCGATGAACGCCGACGCCGCCCGCGAGGTCTGGGAGGCTGCCCGCGAGGAGCGCCGCGCGGCCGCCTCGAGCAGGTCGCCGTCGGGCGGCATCGCCCGGAGGCGTGAATCTGGTCTGCAAACGACGAGACAGAGCATTCGCCGTGAACGCATGTGAACGGGAGATGCTCGAGCTGTGCAGTCCCGGAGTGTCGTGGTGCTGAACTATCCCGCCGCCTACAAGATCGCAGACATCCGCGAGGCGATCCCACATCGCCGGCGCCAGCCTCCTCTACCCGCCGCCCTTCGGCAGTTGCTTCTTCGCAGCGCGGCGCGACGTCCAGCTGCGGCCATCCGCGACGGCCGGTACGACGTCCTCGAGCGCTGTTGGCGCGACGTCGAGGTCCCGCAGGCCGGGCAGGTCCGGTGACGCGACGTTGTCGCGCCGCATCAGCGCGACCTGATCGCGCGTGAGCGGGGCGCCGGGCGCGAACTCGGACAGGAACGCCACGACCTCCCATAGCGCAAATGGCAGCGGAAAAAGCCGGGCACGCGTGCCGATCCGGTCGGCGATGCTGCGGAGGAGCTCCGCATAGGTGTAGGTCCGCGGGCCACCGAGCTCGTAGCAGGGCCGGTCAGCGCCGGTCGCACCCCCGATGACCCGCGCGATCGCCTCCGCGACATCCTCGACGCAGACGGGCTGCAGCCGTGTGCTACCCCGGCCGAAGAGAGGATAGACCGGCAGGATCCGGAGAAGCCGCACCAGCGTCGTCAGGAAGTGATCGTCCGGCCCGAACATCACCGACGGCCGGATGAGGGTCGCCGCGGGGAAAGCGTCCCGAACCGCGATTTCGCCTTCGCCCCGAGCGCGGATGTAGTCCGCCGAGGAAGCCGGATCGGCACCGATGCCGGAGACATGAACCAAGCGCTCCACACCTGCCTCACGCGCCAACCGAGCGATGCGCGCCGCCGCCTCGACGTGGATCGCGCGGAAGGTCTCACGGCCACCGCGCTCGACGTAGAGGCTGACGGCGTTCACGGCCGCGAAGGCACCGGCGAGCGCTGCGGCGACTGAGGCCGCGTCGTGCACATCGGCCCTGACCGCCACCGCTCCTGCCCGGTCTGGCGCAAGGAGCGGCGGCGCGCGCTCCGGGTGGCGCGCGGTGATCCGTACGGCGAAGCCGTGGTCGAGCAGATGCAGGGCCACTCGACGGCCGAGAAAGCCGGTCCCGCCGAAGACGGTGACGACACTCACCCGGCCCGGGGCGCCCTGACCGGAGCTTGTCGGCGCAGCGGTCGTTGTGGTCGCTCCCACCACTGACGCCATTCTCCGGTCCATTTCGCCTGTGGCGGGTTGCGTCGCTGCGGCGCCTGCACGGGCCGGACCGCCCCGGCCGATCGGCGGGCCGAGTGTGACACGAATGCGAGCGCCGCGTGGCATTCGCTTTGGAGCGGGGCCGGCATGGCCCGTAGGGTGGCGGCGCGGTGACTGGGTGTCGCCTGCAGTGGCTCATGCGCGACCAGAACGACCCGGAGGGGGGGTACTCGGTCCGGCTGTGGGAGAGGTGCGGATGGCCGTCCGGGGCGCCTGATCAAGCCGGCACGCCTGCCCGTGTCACCGGGCACGGCGCGCTGCGTTAAGCAGGTCGGAGGCCGGTCAATTTCGGCGTGCGGCGACCGAGGACCGACCGGGGGGGGTGATCGAGAGGTGCGACATGACCGAGCTCGACAAGGACGAGGTGGTCCGCCTGCTGAACCGGATCCTGGAGCAGGAGCTGGCCGGCGTCGTCCGCTATACCCACTACTCGCTGCTCGTCTTTGGCTATAACCGCATCCCGATCGTGGCGTGGCTGCGCGAGCAGGCTGGCGAATCCCTCCTGCATGCGCAGCAGGCGGGCGAGATGATCACCCACCTGGGCGCCTATCCCTCGCTCGCCATCGGCCCGCTGCTCGACAGCCACCAGACCGACATCGGCACCATTCTGCGGGAGTCGCTGGAGGCCGAGGGCAAGGCGCTCGCCCTGTACAAGGAACTGCTCGCCGTCGTGGAAGGCCGCTCGGTGATGCTGGAGGAGTACGCCCGGCAGATGGTCCATGCCGAGGAGATGCACGCCGGCGAGGTGGACAAGATGCTGCGCCGCCCCGGCGAAGTTGCCGCGTTCCGTCCTGATATGACGCAGTCCGGATGAGATCCGCACCGCCTCGGATGGTCGGATTATCGCCCGCATGAGGCAGGCCCCGAGCGCGCATGCGAGCTGGGTTGCAGCGACCACCACAACAGGCCGGTCAGGGAAGGCCGGTCGGGGAGGCACCCTCGATCCGCAGGTCGCGCCTGCGGATGCGCTGGAACTGCCCTTCCCATTTCGTCTCTGAAGGAAGGCCCAGTCGCCATGAAGCCGATGAACGAAGGACACCTCGCCATCTTGCGCCGGCATATGGTCGAAGTGATCATGATCGAGACCGACCTCATGGAGGAGGAGCTCGGCAAGGCGGCGCTCGAACAGCGGGTACTGACCGCGATACAGCGCGTGCCCCGGCACTTCTTCGTACCCCTGTCTCTTGCCGCCTACGCCTATCGGGACACGCCGCTGCCGATCGGTTTCGACAAGACGATCTCGCAGCCCTTCATCGGCGCGCTCATGATCGATCTTCTCTCCCCCGAGTCGCATGAGGTGGTCCTCGAGATCGGCACCGGCCTGGGCTATCAGGCGGCGGTCCTGGCGGAACTCGCGGCGCGAGTCTGGAGCGTCGAGATCGTCGAGGAGCTCGCGAGTCTGGCCGAACTGCGCCTGCAGCAGCTCGGCTACTCCACGATAAGCATTCGCGTCGGCGACGGATCCCGCGGCTGGGTCGAGCATGCGCCGTATGACAGGATCCTGGTGACGGCTGCGGCTGATCAACCGCCATTGCCACTGCTTGAGCAACTGAAACCAGGCGGACGTATGGTGATGCCGCTGGGCGGGGCCGAGGAGCAGCAGCTCACCATCATCGACAAGGATCAGCTCGGAAACATCTTCACTCAGGAGCTGATACCGGTGCGGTTCAGCCGACTTGAGACGATCATATGATACCGGTGTGCGCTTGTGTTGACACACGAACGCCCTCGGGCGCCGTCGCGGCCGCCGGGCAGTCGCGCCGCTGGCGGAAATGGCGGTGCGCGCCCTTCCGTCCGCAGCGCAATAGGCCGCGTCCGGCGCTATGCGTGCCCCAGCGCCGCCCGCACCTTCTCCGCCGTGAACGGCACCGACCGCAGCCGGATCCCGGCGGCGTCGTGAATCGCATTGGCGATCGCCGGGGGCACGATGGCCGTGGCGGGCTCGCCCACGCCCCAGGGCGGCGTCTCCGGGCGGTCGATAAGGTCGATGACGACTTCCGGCACGTCCGGGAAGGTCAGGATCGGATAGCTCGCCCAGTCGAGGCTGGTGATCATCTTGCGGTTGAAGGTCACCTGCTCGATCAGGGTGCGGCTCACCGCCTGCACGATGTTGCCCTCGATCTGATTGCGGGTCCCGTCCGGATTGATGATCTGCCCGCAATCATGCGCCACGAAGAACCGCCGCACCCGCACCTGTCCGGAGGATCGCCTCACCTCGACCTCCGCAACGGCGGCGACATAGGTGCGGTACATCTCGTATTTGACATAGGCCAGTCCCAGGCCGGTCACGACGTCCGCCTCGGGGTCCGGTCCTGGCCGCGTGCGCCAGTTGGACAAGCGCGCGACACGCTCCAGCACTTCCGCGCCGCGCGCATCGTCCAGGGTCCGCAGGCGCATCTCCAGCGGATCCGTGCCCGCGAGCGCCGCGAGCTCGTCGAGGAAGGCCTCGTTGGCGAAGGTGTTCTGCATCCGCCCCGGCGAGCGGATCCAGGAATGCCGGAACGGTCCCGGAGCAGTCCGCCGCAAGGTCGTGCGGACATCGGCGAAGCGATAGGGAATCGCCACGTCGTTCTGGATGCCGCCGGGATCCGTGCCGCCGTCACTCGGCAGGCCGGCCAATTCGCTGCCGAGCAGGGCCACATTCACCGCCGTAGCCTGCGGGTACAGGAAATCCCCCTGCCAGGCCGAGATCCGCCCCTGCGCGTCGAGCCCGCCCTGCATGTCGATCAGGACCGGCGGGCCCTTTGGGTCCCAGCCATGCTCGTCCTGACGCATCCATTGCACGCGCACCGGCCGGCCGACGGCGCGGGCGAGCAGCACCGCCTCCGCCGCGGCGTCCTCGTGCCCGTTCCGGCCGTAGCAGCCCGCCCCTTCGAGATAGATGCAGCGGACCTTCTCAAGCGGCAGGGCGAGCGTGGCCGCGAGCTGCCGACGCAGATTGTGGGTGGCCTGCGACGCCGACCAGCAGGTCACCTGGCCGTCCTTCAGCTGGGCGACAGCGCAGGACGGACCGATGGAGCCGTGCGTCTGGATCGCGAAGTCATAGGTTGCGGAAAGGCGCCGCGCCGCCTGGGCCAGCCTCTGCTGCGCATCGCCCACATTGCTCATGATCGTCTCGGAGACGACCGGCAACTCGCGCACATAGTCGAACAGCTGCGCCTCGTCCGGCAGATTGCTCACATCCGACCAATCCGCCTTCAGCGCCTGCGCAGCCTTGATCGCATCCCATTCGGTATCGGCGACCACGCCGAGGAAGTTGCCGATGCGGACAACCCGCACATTGCCCGGCATCGCGCGGACCGGGTTCTCATCCACCGAAAGCAGCTCGGCGCCTATCGCCGGCGGGTGAATGATGCGGCCATGCAGCATGTCCGGCAGACGGAAATCCTGCATGTAGGTGAAGCTGGCGAACACCTTCGCTGGAATGTCCACGCGCGGAACCGGCTTGCCGACCAGCTTGTAGTCGACAGGCGGCTTGAGCGGCGCCGCCGGGTCCAGCTTCAGCACGATGGACGCCTGCGCGGCCAGCAGTCCGATCCCGACTCCGGCACCGCCCGTCGCATGCACAACGCCATCGACGATGCGCAGCTCGGTCACGCTTGCACCAAGCTGCCTCGCGGCACGGCGCAGCAATTCCGTCCGCAGCGTCGCCGCGGCCCGACGCAACTGCATGCCGCCCTTTTCGATGGCGAAGCTGGCATTCGTCGGCCCCTGATCCGGCGTCAGCGCCGTGTCGCCCTGCACCAGCGAGACATGGTCGAGCGGCACGTCCAGCTCGTCGGCGACAATCTGCAGGAGCGCGGTTTCGACACCGGTGCCGAGTTCGACCTTCCCCGAATAGACCGTCACATGTCCATCGCGGCTGACTGCGAGGAAGCCTTGGACCGCGTCGGGGGAGACCGACTTCACCTCGGCCGCTGCACCGTTCTGCGCCGCAGCGCCGGCCCCCGGGAGCGGGAAGCTCACGACGAGTGCGCCCGCCATCATCAGCAATCCGCGCCGGCCCATCATCGACATGGTCACCTCCCCGTCACGCATGTGCGGCGCGCTGGACGGCGCGGAGGATGCGCAGATGCGTGCCGCAGCGGCAGAGATTGTTGGCCAGCGCCTGCCTGATCTCATCGGCCGAGGGCCGCGGATTCTGCTGGAGCAGCGCGGCCGACTGCATGATCATCCCGTTGATGCAGTAGCCACACTGCACCGCTTGCTCGTCAATGAAGGCCTGCTGCAGCGGATGCGGCCGCTCCGGCGTGCCGAGCCCTTCAAGGGTGACGATCCTGCCCGCGCCGACAGCAGATGCCGGCGTGACGCAGGAGCGCGTGGCCTGGCCATCGACGAGCACGGTGCAGGCGCCACACTGGGCAAGCCCACAGCCGAAACGCGGCCCCTTGAGGCTCAGATTGTCGCGGAGGACATAGAGCAGCGGGATGTCCGAATCGTTCACCTCGACCTGCTGCGTGTGCCCGTTCACCTGGAGCGTAAGCAGGGGCATGGAGCATTCCTTCCACGGTCGACGCAGGGGGCTGACCCGCGGTCGCAGCCGAAGCCCGCTGCGGGGGCGGGGCGAGGCATTCGCCCGTTACCGCGCAGGTGCATGTGCCAGCGGCATGGTCGAGCCTGGCCGCGGCAAGACCGGCGGCTGTCCAGACCAGCCATACCATCTCGCTCCGCGACCGAAGGGCGGCGGCGATCCCGTGAATGCTGCGATGATGAACGCCCTGCGCATATTGGACCGTCGGATGGCGGTCTCATACTTTGGTCTGGCGATTCCGATATGAGGGACCCAGGAGCGGGGATTTCCGCCGTTCCACCAAAAGCGGGTCTGCCCCGGCCTCGCTGCGAGTGCAGCCGCTTGCACCGGCGGGCTTGACAATCCGCCCGCGCGGCGTTCGTGGATGGCGCTGGCCCTGCCACCGGGGCGGGCGGCCGCCCTCCTTCAGCTGCCGACCTTCAGCGTGGCGGCAAGCCCGCGCAGGCAGGCGAGGATGGAAAGCGGCGTGATCTTGCCGGTGCGCGGGTTCGCCTCGCTTGGCACGTTCTCGATGGTCATGGTCAGGCGCGCCGCCGCCGCCTCCACCCGGATGGTGTGGGTGTTGCGCGTCAC
>DASQVL010000241.1:0-2436 GCA_035640795.1 Crenalkalicoccus sp.
CACGCGACCGGATCGTGCCGCCCGCCTCCGCCCTGGCGCTGGCCGCCGCCATCCCGGGCGCCGCGTTGCACCGCGCTGAGGGCGGCCACATCGGCATGGTGGCCGGCGGGGGCGCGGAGGCGGCGCTGTGGCGCCCCCTCCTCGGCTGGCTGACGGGGCTGCCCGGAGGGCCATCGCGGCGGCGACGCCCGAGCGCCAAGCGGGCCTGACCCCCGGCATGCCGGGTTGTCCCGGCCGGCCCGACGGGCCCACATTGGCGGCAATCCAAACCCGAGGGAGAAGCCAGACGTGTCCGAGATCGTCATCGCCTCCGCCGCCCGCACGCCGGTCGGCAGCTTCAACGGCGCCTTCGCCACCCTCCCGGCCCACGCTCTCGGCAGCATCGCCATCAAGGCGGCGATGGATCGCGCACAGGTGAAGCCGGAGGAGGTGGAGGAGGTGATCCTCGGCCAGGTCCTGACCGCCGCGGCGGGCATGAACCCGGCGCGCCAGGCAGCGCTCGGCGCCGGCCTGCCGAAGGGCTCCACGGCCTTCGCGATCAACCAGGTCTGCGGCAGCGGGCTGCGCGCGGTCGCACTCGCCGCGCAGCAGATCGCCAATGGCGATGCGAGGCTGATGGTGGCCGGCGGGCAGGAGAGCATGACGCTGGCGCCGCATGCCGCGCCGCTCCGCGCCGGGCAGAAGATGGGCGACCTCGCCCTGATCGACACCATGATCAAGGACGGGCTGTGGGACGCCTTCAACGGCTACCACATGGGCCAGACCGCCGAGAACGTGGCCGAGAAGTATCAGATCACGCGCGAGGAGCAGGACCGCTTCGCCGCCGATAGCCAGCAGAAGGCGGGTGCCGCGCGCAGCAGCGGCCGCTTCCGCGACGAGATCGTCCCGGTGACGGTGAAGGGCCGCAAGGGCGACGTGGTGATCGAGGAGGACGAGTACATCCGCCCCGACACGACGCAGGATGTGCTGGCGAAGCTGCGCCCCGCCTTTGCCAAGGACGGCACCGTCACCGCGGGCAACGCCAGCGGGATCAATGACGGTGCGGCGGCGATGGTGCTGATGACGGCGGAGGAGGCGCGGAAGCGCGGCGTGAAGCCGCTGGCCCGCATCGTCTCCTGGGCGACCGCCGGCGTGGATCCCGCGCTGATGGGCACCGGCCCGATCCCGGCCAGCCGCAAGGCGCTGCAGAAGGCGGGCTGGGATGCCGGCTCGGTGGACCTGGTGGAGGCGAACGAGGCCTTCGCGGCGCAGGCCTGCGCGGTGAACAAGGACCTCGGCTGGGATCCGGAGCGGGTGAACGTGAATGGCGGCGCCATCGCCATAGGCCACCCGATCGGCGCTTCGGGGGCGCGCATCCTGACGACGCTGCTGCACGAGATGCAGCGCCGCAACGCGAAGCG
Source organism: Crenalkalicoccus sp. (assembly GCA_035640795.1). Classification (GTDB taxonomy): domain Bacteria; phylum Pseudomonadota; class Alphaproteobacteria; order Acetobacterales; family Acetobacteraceae; genus DASQVL01. The sequence goes on from DASQVL010000241.1 coordinate 1,401, forward strand.
CGGCCTGGCGACGCTGTGCATCGGCGGCGGCATGGGCGTCGCGATGTGCGTGGAGCGCGGGTGAGGCTGCCCGCAGGGGGAACGCCGTTCCCCCTGCACCCCCTTGCCAAGGGCCGAAAGACCCTTGGATCCCAGGCTGAATCAGTGTGCCAAGGGGGTCCGGGCCACCTTGGCCCGGCGGATGGGGTCCGGGGAAGGCAGCGCCTTCCCCGGGGCTAGGCCGTCGGCTGGAAGAACTGGCCGAGCGGGATGTAGGGCAGGCCGCGGCTCTTGCTCTGGCGGCTGATTCACGGCTTCGGCGCTTCCGCCTCAGCCGATCAGGCGCTACCGCTGTAGCAGCACCTCCACGCGGCGATTCTGCTGGCGGCCTTCCGGGTTGTCGCGGCCGTCCACCGTGTTGGGCGCGACGGGATCGGCCTCGCCGCGGCCATCCACCTGCAGCGGCGGCAGCGGGCCGCCATTCGCCTGCAGCCATTGCTCCACCGACTCCGCGCGGCGGCGCGAGAGCGCCTGGTTGTAGGGTTCGCTGCCGATCGAATCCGTGTAGCCGATGATCTCGACGGCGCGCGGGTTGCGCTGGTGGATGATCTCGGCGACGCGGCGCAGTGCCTGCTCGGCCTCCGGCCGCAGCTCGGCCCTGTCGAAGGCGAAGAGGACATCGTTCTGCACGGTCAGCCGGATGCCCTTCGGCGTCTCCTGCACCATCACATTGGCGCCGTGGACAGAGACGGCGGAGCCCGGCGGCAGCGGGATGACGCGCCCATCCGGGCCGACGAGCTCCGGGCCGCGCGGAGCGGGCGGCTGGCGTTCCATCTCCACGGCGCCGGTCGCCCGCTCCTGCGCGGGCGCGGCGAGGGGGGCGAGCAGGGCGGCGCCGAGCAGCGCGGCGCCTCGGGCCAGGCGGGCCATGCGGCAACTCCTTCGGCCGGAGGATCGATGCCGGTGGAACGCGCGGCGGGGCGGGGCGGAGAAGGTGGTCCCGCAGCCGTGACGATGCGGCGGCGGCCCGGCGCTGTTCTGAAAACGATCAGAAAAC
>DASQVL010000242.1:0-3275 GCA_035640795.1 Crenalkalicoccus sp.
GGAGAGTTCGGCGGTTGATGTGGTCTCGCGCGAAGTGGGAGTGAGCGTGGCGACGCTGGAGCGTTGGCGTGCGGCGGCGTTGGCCAAGGGACCCGCCGGCGGTAGCCAACGCTGGACGCCGACGGCGCGATTGGAAGCGGTGATCGCGACGGCGACGATGGACGAGGCCAGCCGCAACGCCTGGTGCCGCGAGCACGGCCTATATCTGGCGGAGTTGGAGGCCTGGAAGCAGGACGCGATCGCCGGTCTTGGCGAGCCGCGAGCTGCGAGTGCGCTCGAGGCTCGGCAGGACCGACGCCGGGTGAAGGAACTCGAGCGGGAGTTGCACCGCAAGGACAAGGCGTTGGCCGAAACGGCCGCCTTGCTGGTACTGACAAAAAAACTCTCGGCGGTCTTCCGCGACGGCGAGGACGAATGACCCGCCTGGAAGACCGCCAGACCCTGGCTGCCGTCGTGGCCGAAGCCCGTGCGAACGGCGCGCGGCTGGGCCCCGCCTGCGCACTGGCCGGCATCGACCCGCGCACGCTGCAGCGCTGGCGGGCAAGCCACAGGCTGGCACGAGCCGATCGCCGACCAGAGGCGGTGCGCCCGGTTCCGGCGCACGCGCTGAGCCCGGCCGAACGGGCGCGCATCATTGACGTGGCCAATGAGCCGCGCTTCGCCGACATGCCGCCGGCACGGATCGTCCCGGCGCTGGCCGATGAAGGTGTCTACCTGGCCAGCGAGGCCAGCTTCCACCGGGTGCTGCGCGAGCACGGCCAGATGAACCGCCGCGGACGGGCGCGTCCGCCTCGCACCTCGGCGCCGCCGCGCACCCACGTAGCGACCGCGCCAGGACAGGTCTGGTGCTGGGACGTGACCTTCCTGCCGGCGCAGGTGCAGGGCCACTGGTTCTACTTGTACCTGATCCTGGATCTGTTCAGCGCAACCGGTGCGAGCGAGGCACCCGGGATCAGGGTTGACGGTCGGCTTTCTTGAGGCGTTGCGGCATCCAGAAGTCCCGGATAGCGGGGACCACGCGGGGGATGTCCTGGTATGCCGTGCGCAGGAACTGTTCGGTTTCTGGGCCCTCGCGTGGCGGCCCGAGCATAGGCCGACCGAGGGAATCGGTACAGTAGAGCAGGATCGGCAACAGCAGCCCGTAGTCGATGCGATTTACATCGAGCAGCGGTCGCCAGTGGTCGAAACGCAGCTGCATCGCGCTGAGAAAACCCATGCACCACGGCTGCGGGAGCCCCAGGCCGTTGCGGGTCTTCTCGAACAGCGGCGCGTGCTTGCTGGGCGCCAGGGACAAGCCCTCGCTGATCGCGTTGAAGCGCACCACGATTGCCCTGATGGCGGCCAGCGTGGCTCCGGTGGCGGTGGCAATGCGGCCATGCTCGCCCAGGAGGTGGACGAACCACTCATCGGGCGGGATCGAGCACGGTCCGATGACGATCGCGGTCAGGTAGCCGTCCAGCATCGAGGTGCCATTCACTCGTGGCGCCGGCTGCAGCGTGTACAGCCATGCGTCCAGCTGCTCGAGGCTCATCGCCCGCCCTGTCGAGCGGGTTCGCCGGGGCCGTTGCGCCGTCATGCGGCGGCGGCGATCGGCGCCGAACGCGCTGCCTTCCAGTTCCACGGGAGTAACTCGCGCAAGGCATTGACCTTGGTACGGCCGGAGACGATGCGCTCGAGCACGTCGGCCAGGTAGGTCTCGGGATCGATCTCGTGCAGCTTGGCGGTGTTGATCAGCGAGGCCAGCACGGCCCAGCGCTCGCCGCCGCTGCGCGATCCGGCGAACAACGCGTTTTTTCTTCCGAGAGGAATCGGACGGATTCCGCGTTCGGCGGTGTTGTTGTCCACCTCGACCCGGCCGTCGACCAGGAACACGGTCAGCCCCTCCCAGTGCCCAAGTGTGTAGCGGATGGCCGACGCCAGCGAGGACTTCGCCGAGATCTCCTCAAGCCGCTCCATCAGCCACGACCATAGCGCCACCATCAGCGGCCTCGTCTCAGCCTGGCGCACGGCGACCCTGTCGTCGGGCGGGCGGCCGCGGATCCGCGCCTCGATGGCATAGATCTCGCCGATCCGGCGCAGCGCTTCGGCCGCGACCGGGTCCTTGGTTCGCTTGTGCACGTCGAAGAACTCCCGCCGCGCATGCGCCAGGCAGTAGGCGAGCGTGATCGCGCCGCCGGGGCGGTCCGGCCGAGCCAGGCCGTCATACCCGGCGTAGCCATCGACCTGCAGCACGCCGCAGAACCCGTCGAGGTGTTCTTTGATATGCCGCCCGCGGCGGTCCTCGGCGTAGCGGTAGATCACCGCCGGCGGAATGGGACCCTGCCACGGCCGGTCATCCACGGCGTAGCACCACAGCCGCGCGATTCGGGTCCGCCGCCGGGTGCGGTCCAGCACCGGCAGCGGCGTGTCGTCGCAGAACACCTTGCCCGCCGCCATCACGGTTTCGCTCAGCAAGGCGTAGAGCGGCTGCAGCCACCATGCGGTCCGGCCGATCCAGTGCACCAGGGTCGAGCGGTCCAGTTCGATGCCGTAGCCCGCCAGCATCTGGGTCTGCCGATGCAGCGGCAAATGCCAGGCGAATTTTGCCGCTGCGATGTGCGCCAGCAGCGCGGTGCTCGGCAGCCCGCCGTCGATCGGCCGCGGCGGCGCCGGCGCTTGCACCACGGCGCTCTCGCAGGCCCGGCAGCCGTATCGGGGGCGGTGGATGCGTTTGACCCGCAGGATTGCCGGCACGATGTCGAGCATCTCGCTGACGTCCTCGCCGATGCGATGCAGTGCGCCGCGGCAGCACGGGCAGCAATCGGCCGCGGGCTCGATCACGACATCCTCGCGCGGCAGATGCTTGGGCAGGCCCCCGATGTTGCGCACCGGCTTGGCGCGGGTTCGTCCGTCTTGCGACCGCGGCTTGGCGGCGTCTGGCTCCGGCTCGGCCGGCGCGCTCGAGACATCCTCGAGGCCAAGCACCAGCTGTCCCGGGCCGGCCTCGAACCGCTCCGATCGCGCCCCGTACAGCGCCCGCCGCATCGTCTCCAGCATGGCCCGCAGCCTGCCGTTCTCGTCGCGCAGCTCGAGCACCATCTCGATCAGGGTGTCGGGCTCGCGCGGCAACGGAGCGACGTCGGACGCCATGGGCTAAGAGTACCGAACCGCGCGGGCGTTTCGCTACGCTTTCTCCGCTCGGCGCGGCGCTTTATTCAGCCGGCATCGGCACCAGACGGGCGCCGATCTGGCTCCAGTCCATGCCGCTGAACAAAAGCCGCAGCTGCACCGCGTTC
>DASQVL010000243.1:0-5256 GCA_035640795.1 Crenalkalicoccus sp.
CCGAAGGGGCCGAGCAGGGCACGGGCGAGCAACGCGATGCCGGCGATCTTGGGGGTCGCGGCGAAGAAGGCGGTGACCGGGGTCGGCGCGCCTTCGTAGACGTCGGGCGTCCACATGTGGAAGGGGACGGCCGAGATCTTGAAGGCGAGGCCGGCCAGCACGAAGACCACGCCGACCACGACGCCGGCCGGGACGCCCTGCGGCGCCGCCAGCGCCTCCGCCAGCCTGTCGAAGTTGGTGGTGCCGGCGAAGCCGTAGACGAGGGAGGCGCCGTAGAGCAGCAGGCCGGAGGCGAGCGCGCCGAGCACGTAGTATTTGAGCCCGGCCTCCGCGGACCGCACGTTGTCCCTGGCGAAGGCGGCGATGACGTAGAGCGGCAGGGACAGCACCTCGAGCCCCATGTAGAGGCTCATCAGGTCGTTTGCCGAGACCATCACCATCCCGCCCAGCGTCGCGAAAAGGATGAGGACCGGGAATTCGAAGCGGTCCAGCCCTTCCCGCTGGTTGAAGTCGAGCGAGAGGAGAAGGCCGAGCGCGGCGCCCAGGACGACCAGCAGCTTCATGAAGGTGCCGAAGCCGTCCGCCACGTAGAGGCCGGCGAGCGCCGTGCCCTCGCCCTGCTCCAGCACCAGCACCGCGGTGACCAGCAGGGCACCGATCGCGCCCATGGTGATCGGGAAGAAGGTCTCCCGGCGGGGGATCACCCCGGCGAGCAGCAGGCCGAGCCCGGCACAGCCGAGCACGAGTTCCGGCAGGGCGAGCGTCCAGTTCATCAGGGTCACATCCCGGCCAGGCGGGCGGCGCCGAGCGCGGCTTCGTGCCGCGCGACGAGGGCCGCGACGCTGGATTCGAAGACGGCGAGGAAGGAGGATGGATAGATCCCCATCCAGAGCACGAAGAGGATGAGCGGCGCGAACACCGCATATTCGCGCGCACTGAGGTCCAGCAGGCTGCGCAGATCCTGCCGGGTGAGGCGCCCGAAGATGACGCGCCGGTAGAGCCAGAGCATGTAGGCCGGGCCCAGGATCATGCCGAGCGCCGCGCCGAAGGCGACCCAGGGATTCACCTGCCAGGAGCCGACGATGACCAGGAACTCGCCCACGAAATTGGCGGTGCCCGGCAGCGCGATGGAGGCCATGGTGAACAGCATGAAGACCATCGCGTAGGAGGGCATGACCTTCGCCACCCCGCCATAGCGCTCGATGTCGCGCGAGTGGACGCGGTCGTACAGCACGCCGACGCAGAGGAAGAGCGCGCCGGAGACGACGCCGTGCGACAGCATGGTGAACAGCGCGCCCGACATTCCCTGCCGGTTGAAGGTGAAGATGCCGATCGTGACGATGCCCATGTGGGCGACGGAGGAGTAGGCGATCAGCTTCTTCATGTCCTCCTGCGCCAGCGCCACCAGCGAGGTGTACACGACGGCGATGACCGAGAGGGCGTAGACGAGCGGGGCGAAATAGTCGCTCGCCAGCGGCACCAGGGGGATGGAGAAGCGGAGGAAGCCGTAGGCCCCCATCTTCAGCAGCACGCCGGCCAGGATCACCGAGCCCGCCGTTGGCGCCTCCACATGCGCATCGGGCAGCCAGGTGTGGACCGGCCACATCGGCACCTTGATGATGAAGGAGGCGAAGAAGGCGAAGAAGAGCCAGGTCTGGGCGGCGGGCGGCACCTCGGTGCGGAAGAGCACCGGGATGTCGGTGGTGCCGGCGTTGTACCAGAGATAGATGATGCCGAGCAGCAGCAGCACGCTGCCGAACAGCGTGTAGAGGAAGAACTTGAAGGCGGCATAGACGCGCCGCGGCCCGCCCCAGACCCCGATGATGAGGAACATCGGGATCAGCACGCCCTCGTAGAAGACGTAGAACAGGACGAAGTCGAGCGCGGCGAAGGTGCCGACCATCATCGTCTCGAGCACCAGGAAGGCGACCATGTACTCGCGCACCCGCACGTGCACCGACTCCCAGGAGGCGACGACGCAGATCGGGGTGAGGAGGGTGGAGAGCAGGACGAAGAGGACGGAAATGCCGTCCACGCCCATCTGGTAGCCGACGCCGAACCCGGGCAGCCAGTCGAAGCGCTCGACGAACTGGAAGTCGGGGTTGCCGTAGTCGAAGCGGAACAGCAGGATCAGCGAGATGACGAAGACGACGAGGCTGGTCCAGAGCGCGGTCCAGCGCGCGTTCTGCGCCACCACCGCCTCCTCCCCGCGGACCGACATGATGACCGCCGCCCCCACGAGCGGCAGGAAGGTGATCAGCGAGAGCAGAGGGAAGCCGGCGGCGTTCATTGCGTCAGCCTGAGCAGGAAGAGGGAGACGAAGGCGACGAGGCCGATGATCATGGTGAAGGCGTAGCTCGCAACGCGCCCGGACTGGATGCTCACCGCGCCACGGGAGGCCTCGACGATGAAGGCGGCGAGGTTCCTCGACACGCCGTCGATGATCCGGGCGTCGCCCACGTGGTAGAGGAAAGCGGCGAGGCGCTGGGCGGACCGGAGGAACACCGCGTCGTAGAGCTCGTCGAAGTACCACTTGTTCAGCAGGAACAGGTAGATGGGGCGGAAGCGCCCCGCGAGCTCGGCCGGAAGCCAGGGCGCCACCATGTACATCAGGTAGGCGAGCGCGATGCCGATGATGGCGACCGCGGTCGGCGCGACGGAGACCCAGGCCGGCACCTCGTGCATCGCGTGCAGCACGTGGTTGGCCGGGCCGTTGACGATGCTGCCGGCCCAGAATTCCGGCCAGTGCTCCCCGATGAAGAGGGGGGCGAAGAGGAAGCCGGTGACCGTGGCGCCCGCGGCCAGCACCAGCAGCGGGAAGAGCATGACGAAGGGGCTCTCGTGCACGTGGTCCAGCACCTTGGCATCCGCCCGCGGCTCGCCGTGGAAGGTCAGGATGAGGAGGCGCCAGGAGTAGAAGGCGGTGAGCAGCGCCGCGGCGACGCCGCAGACGAAGGCGTAGAGACCGACGCCGCTGCCCGCCGCGAAGGCGGCTTCCAGGATCGCGTCCTTCGAGTAGTAGCCGGCGAAGAAGGGGATGCCCGCGAGGGCGAGGGAGCCCACCCACATCACCGCATAGGTGACCGGGATCCGCGTCCAGAGTCCGCCCATGCGGCGCATGTCCTGCTCGTCCGACATGGCGTGGATGACCGAGCCCGCGCCGAGGAAGAGCAGCGCCTTGAAGAAGGCGTGGGTGAACAGGTGAAACATCGCCACCTGGTAGGCGCCGACCCCGGCCGCCGCGAACATGTAGCCGAGCTGCGAGCAGGTGGAGTAGGCGATGACCCGCTTGATGTCGTTCTGCACGCAGCCGATGGTCGCGGCGAACAGCGCCGTGGTGGCGCCGATCACGGTGACGATGGCAAGCGCGGTCGGCGCCGCTTCCAGCAGCGGCGACATGCGGCAGACCAGGAAGACGCCCGCCGTCACCATGGTCGCGGCGTGGATGAGCGCGGAGACCGGCGTCGGCCCTTCCATCGCGTCCGGCAGCCAGGTGTGCAGGCCGATCTGCGCCGACTTGCCGCAGGCGCCGAGGAAGAGCAGCACGCCGATCAGCTCGAGCGAGGGGACGCCGAGGAAGGTGTCGTCCAGGTGCTGCGGCACCGCGGAGAAGACCGTGTCGAAGTCGAGCGCACTGAAGGTGTGGAAGGTGAGCGCGATGCCCAGCATGAAGAACAGGTCGCCCACCCGGTTGACGATGAAGGCCTTGATCGCCGCGCGGTTCGCGCTTTCCCGCTCGTACCAGTAGCCGATGAGGAGATAGCTGGCGAGGCCGACGCCTTCCCACCCGAAGAAGAGCTGCACCAGGTTGTCCGCCGTCACCAGCATCAGCATCATGAAGGTGAACATGCTGATGTAGGCGAAGAAGCGCGACGGGGTCGCGTCATGCGCCATGTAGCCGACGCTGTACATGTGGATGAGGGTGGAGACGAAGGTGACCATCGCCACCATCACCGTGGCCAGCGTGTCGTAGCGCAGCGCCCAGTCCGCCTGCAGGCCGCCGGCATCCACCCAGGTGGCGATGGTGACCAGGGCGGGCTGGCCGCCGAGTGCCACCTCGACGAAGGCGGTGATGCCGCAGGCGGCGGCGAGCACCATGCAGAGCACGGTCGACCACTGTGCCGCGCGGGGGCCGATCCAGCGGCCGAAGAAGCCGCTGATGCAGGCGCCCAGCAGCGGCAAGAAGACAGCGCCGACGTACATGGCTCAGCCCTTCAGGGAGGTGATCTCGTTCACCTCGATGCTGCCGCGGAGGCGGAAGAAGACAACGATGATGGCAAGCCCGATCGCGGCCTCGGCCGCCGCCACGGTCAGCACGAACAGCGCGAAGACCTGGCCCGCGAGGTCGCCGAGCGAGGCCGAGAAGGCGACCAGGTTCACGTTGACCGCGAGCAGGATCAGCTCGATCGCCATCGCGATGACGATGACGTTCTTCCGGTTCAGGAAGATGCCGAACACGCCGAGCACCATGAGGATGGCGCCGACCGTGAGGTAGTGGGCGAGGCTGATCTCCATCTCAGTGGTGCCCCCCGTGCCCGTCCCCGTGTCCTCCCGCCTCGTCGGGGCCGGCCAGCTCCTTCGGCCGCGGCGGCTCCGGCAGGGCGGGGCGGCGGACGCCGAGGGTGCGGATGCCGGCGCCGACAGGCGGCCGCTCCAGCTGCACGGAGCCGCTGCGCGCGACCTGCGCGGCGATGTCCTGCCGGCGCATCTCGCTCCGGCCGCGGAGCGTCAGCACGATGGCACCGATCATGGCTACCAGCAGGATGATGCCGGCCGCCTGGAACAGGTACGCGTAGTCCGTGTAGAGCACTCGGCCCAGCGCCTCGGTATTCGTCACCCCGCCGCCGGGCGCGGGCGCCAGGCGCAGCGTCATCGCCTGGTCGGCGAATGTCCAGCCGCTGAGCACCAGCACCAGCTCGAGGAACAGGATGCCCCCGATGACGGCACCGATCGGCGCGTAGCGCTGGAAGCCTTCCCGCAGCATGGCGAAGTCGATGTCGAGCATCATCACCACGAACAGGAACAGCACGGCGACCGCGCCGACATAGACGATCACCAGGATCATCGCCAGGAACTCGGCGCCGACGATGAGGAACAGCGCCGCCGCGTTGAAGAAGGCGAGGATCAGGAAGAGCACGCTGTGCACGGGGTTTCGCGCCGTGACCACCATGACCGCGGAGGCGATCAGGATGGCGGCGAAGACGTAGAAGGCCGCTGCGGCGATCATCGCGGGCCTGCCTCGGGCTGCTCGGTCAT
>DASQVL010000244.1:0-2337 GCA_035640795.1 Crenalkalicoccus sp.
ACACGGTGGGCATCAACTGGACGCTGCGCACCCAGGCGGTGCCGCCGGTGCTGGTGGCGAGCAGTGCCATCCCGGTCAGGATCCTCGACAGCTTCAACGTGCCGGACCTGCAATTCTACTCGGCTGACGTCTCGCGCATCGCCATGGAGCAGCGGCTGGTCGAGGTGATCACCGAGGTGGTCTATCTGCGCGTCTCCGAGGAGCTGCGCCGGCGGCTCGAGGCGCGCACGGCCGCGACGTGACCGCGCCCCGCCTTCCAGCCGCCGCTGCAGCGAGCGTCGCAGCTGCTGGCCGAAGCGCTCGCCGATATAGCCGACCCGGACCGCCGCCAATTCCTTGCCCAGCGCACCCTCCGCCCCGCTCGGCGCCTGCGGGTCCGGCCCGTAGAGCGGGCGGAAGCCGCAGCCGCCGAGGGCGAGCGCCGCGCCGAGCAGGCCGCGCCTGGAGCCGCATCGGCCCGGCCATGCAGGCCGATCCGGGTCCGGCCTTGCCTGGGCCGATGGCGCCCGGGCGGGTGGTTCACTCCCCCGCGCGCCCGCCTCCGATGCGCCCACCTCCGGCGGGCGGCCCCGGGGCGATGGCGGGCTAGGCGACCAGGTTGACCACACGGCCCGGCACATGGATGCGCTTGCGGATGGGGCGGCCGGCCAGCGCGCGCTGCACGTTCTCCTCCGCCTCGGCCAGGGCGAAGATCTCCGTCTCCGGCGTCCCCACCGGCACCTCCAGCGTGGCGCGCAGCTTGCCCAGCACCTGCACGGCGAGCGTCATGGTTTCGGCGCGGAGCAGCTCCGGCTCGGCCTCCGGCCAGGGCAGCTCGGCGACCAGCCGCGCCTCGCCCGGCCGCAGCAGGGACCAGAGCTCCTCGGCGAGGTGCGGCATCATGGGCGCCGCAAGCCGCGCCAGCATCTCCAGCGCCTCCCGCCGCGCCGCGCCCATGCCCGGCGCCTCGGCGCCCTCCGCCTCGGCGATGGCGTTGGCGAATTCGTGCAGCCGGGCGACGGCGAGGTTGAAGGCGAAGCCCTCCAGCGCCTCCGTCACCGAGGCGACGGTGCGGTGCGTCGCCTGGCGCAGCCGGCGCGCCACGCCCTCGGCCGCCGCGGGCGAGGGCTCCGGTCCTGGCAGGCCCGGCGCCGCACCGGCCACCATGCGCCAGAGGCGCTGGGTGAAGCGGAAGGCGCCGGCGACGCCGGCCTCGGTCCACTCCATGTCGCGGTCGGGCGGGTTGTCGGACAGGATGAACCAGCGGGCCGTGTCTGCTCCGAAACGATCTATGATGGCGCCCGGAGCCACCGTGTTGCGCCTGGACTTGGACATCGCCTCGACCCGGCCGACCGTGACCGGCTGGCTTGAGCCCTTCAGCGTCGCCTGGCGTGTGCCGTCCGGCGCAGCGGCGATCTCCACCTCCTCCGGGTAGAGCCAGCGGCCATCCGGCGCGCGGTAGCTCTCATGCGTGACCATGCCCTGGGTGAACAGGCCGGCGAAGGGTTCGGCGAGGCCGACATGGCCGGTGTCGCGCATGCCGCGGGTGAAGAAGCGGCTGTAGAGCAGGTGCAGGATCGCGTGCTCGATGCCGCCGATATACTGGTCCACCGGCAGCCAGCCATCCACCGCTTCCCGCGTCACCGGCACCTTCGCGCGGGGCGAGCAGAAGCGCGCGAAGTACCAGGAGCTGTCCACGAAGGTGTCGAAGGTGTCGGTCTCGCGCCGCGCCGGGCCGCCGCAGCGGGGACAGGCCACGTGCTTCCAGCTCGGGTGGTGGTCGAGCGGGTTGCCGGGGCGCGAGAAGTCCACATCCTCCGGCAGCAGCACTGGCAGCTGGTCCTCGGGCACCGGCAGGGCGCCGCAGGCCTCGCAATGGATGACCGGGATCGGGCAGCCCCAGTAGCGCTGGCGGCTCACACCCCAGTCGCGCAGCCGCCAGTTCACCACGCCGGTGCCCTGGCCGGTGCGCTCCAACTCCTCGATGGCGCGGCGCTTGGCGGCGGCGACGGGGAGGCCATCCAGGAAGCCCGAGTTGAAGATCGTCCCGTCACCCGTATAGGCGCCGTCCTTCAGCCGGAAGGTCGCGGGATCGGCGCCGGGCGGCAGCACCACCGGCACGATGGGCAGACGGTATTTCGTGGCGAACTCGAAATCCCGCTCGTCATGCGCGGGGCAGCCGAAGATCGCACCCGTGCCGTATTCCATCAGCACGAAATTGGCGATCCAGACCGGGAAGCTCGCCCCCTCCATGAAGGGGTGCGCGACGCGGAAGCCGGTGTCGTAGCCGCGCTTCTCCGCCTGCTCGATCGCCGCCTCGCTGGTGCCCATGCGGCGGCACTCCGCGACGAACTCCGC
>DASQVL010000245.1:0-2371 GCA_035640795.1 Crenalkalicoccus sp.
TGCGGCTGGAGGGGGCGGACGGGCCGAGCCGGGCCGAGCTGACCCAGGCCCTGACGGCGCTCGGCCTGCCGCCCCGCACCCTGCTGTTGCGCCGGGAGGCCGGCGGCCTCGCCGCCCTGGCGGAGGTGGAGGGCATCGTCGCGGCCACCGACCCGCGCCTCGGCGGCCTGCCGGCGCAGCGCATCCTGCCGCTCGGCTTCTACGCCGTCCCGGTCCGAGGAGAGTGAGACCGATGCCCGAGCCCCGCCCCTCGATCCTCTCCATCGCGCCCTATGTCGGCGGCGAATCGAAGCTCGACGGCGTCAACCGCGTCATCAAGCTCTCCGCCAACGAGGGGGCATTCGGCCCGCCGCCCGGCGCGGTCGAGGCGATGGTCAAGGCGGCGCGCGAGACGCACCGTTACCCCGATGGCGGCGCGACCGCCCTGCGGGAGGCGATCGGCCGCCGCTTCGGCCTCGACCCCGCGCGCATCGTCTGTGGCAATGGCTCGGACGAGATCATCCAGCACCTGATCCTGGCCTATGGAGGCGAGGGGACGGAGCTGGTGATGAGCGCGCATGGCTTCGCAATGTACGAGATCAGCGGCCGTTACGCCGGATGCCGCGTGATCAAGGTGCCGGAGCGCGCGCTGACGGCGGATGTGGATGCCATGCTGGCCGCAGTCGGGCCGCGCACCCGGCTGATGTTCCTGGCAAACCCGAACAACCCGACCGGCAGCCTGGTGCCGCGCGCCGCGCTGGCCCGGCTGCGCGCCGCCCTGCCGCCCGAGGTGCTGCTGGTGCTGGACGGGGCCTATGCCGAATACGTCACCCGGCCGGACTACGACCCGGGGATCGGCCTGGTGGATGCCGGCGACAACACGGTGATGACGCGCACCTTCAGCAAGGTATTCGGGCTCGGCGGCGTCCGCCTCGGCTGGTGCTACGCGCCGCCCGCCGTGGTGGACGTGCTGAACCGCGTGCGCGGCCCCTTCAACGCGAACGCCACGGCGATGGCCGCCGGCATCGCCGCCCTTGCCGAGCCGGGCTGGGTGGAACGCTCCGTCACGCACAACGCCGAATGGCGCGCGCGGCTGACGGAGGGGCTGCGCGCGGTGGGGATCACGGTGCACCCGAGCGAGGCCAACTTCGTCCTCGCCGATTTCGGCACGGCGGCGCGCGCCGCGGCGGCGGATGCCGCGCTCCGCACGCGCGGGCTGATCGTGCGCGCCATGGGCGCCTATGCGCTGCCGCAATGCCTGCGCATCACGGTCGGCACGGCGGAGGAGTGCGGCATGGTGCTGGACGCGCTGGCCGACTTCGTGCATGCCGATGGCTGAGGCCGGCGCGCCGCTCTTCGAGCGGCTCTGCCTCATCGGCCTCGGCCTGATCGGCAGCTCGCTCGCCCGCATGGCGCGGGCGCGCGGCGACATCGCGCGGCATATCGTGGCGCACGACCGGAGCGCGGCGGTGCTGGACCGCGTAAGGGCGCTCGAGCTCGCCGATACGGTGGAGCCCGATGCGGCGCGCGCCGTGGCGGGGGCGGACGGCGTCATCCTCTGCGTGCCCGTTGGCGCCTGCGCTGGCGTCATGCAGGCGATCGCGCCGCACCTCGCGCGTGGTGCGGTGCTGTCCGACACCGGCTCCACCAAGGGCAGCGTGGTGCGCGACCTGGCGCCGCTGCTGCCGCCGGGCGTCGCGCTGGTGCCTGCCCACCCCATGGCCGGCACCGAGTACAGCGGCCCGGATGCCGGTTTCGCCACGCTGTTCGAGGGTCGCTACGTCATCCTGACGCCACTGCCCGAGAGCCCGCTCGAGGCGGTGGAACGCATCGCGACACTCTGGCGCGGCGCCGGATCCATGGTCGAGACGATGGACCCGGCGACGCATGACAAGGTGGTCGCCATCGTCTCCCACCTGCCGCATCTGATCGCCTTCACCATCTGCGGCACGGCGGACGATCTGGCGGAGGAGACGCGCGAGGCGGTGCTGCGCTTCGCCGCCTCCGGCTTCCGCGACTTCACCCGCATCGCGGCGAGCGACGTGGACATGTGGCGCGACGTGTTCCTCAACAACCGGGAGGCGGTGCTGGAGATGCTGGCCCGCTTCACCGAGGACGCGCAGGCCTTCGGCCGGGCGATCCGCTGGGGCGAGGCGGCCTTCATCGAGGACCGCATCCGCCGGGGGGGCACCATCCGCCGCGGGCTGATCGAGCGGAAGCAGGCGTGAGCGTGGCCGGCCGGCCGGCTTCTCCCCATGCCCGACTCATGGCGCGCCCTGAGCGTCACCCTCCTCGCCCCCGCAGGTGTGGCTCCGCCCGGCGCCGCGGCGGCGGCGGTGGCTGGCCGCGGCGCTGCTCGCCGCGCTCGCCCTGCCGCTGCTCGCCGGCGACC
>DASQVL010000246.1:0-4422 GCA_035640795.1 Crenalkalicoccus sp.
GTCGGCTCGTCGGTGATGAGGCCGGTGGCGAAGCCGCCGGCCAGCACCGCGCGGATCGCCTCGGCCTTGCCGGGGCCGCCCGCGATCGCCACCGCCTCGCGCCCGCGCATCGCCGCGGGATCGAGGGCGAGGACGCGGTCGTGCAGCGGCGTCGCCACCGGCTGTCCCGCGGCGTCGAGGAAGCGGCCGAGCGCCTCCGCCACCGCACCGGCGCGGCGAAGCGCGGCCATCTCGGCCGTGGTCATGATGCCGGAACGGTGCAGGAAGCCGCCCTCCCGCGCCTCGCCGATGCCGAAGACGAAGAGCGTCGCGTCGCGCGCCAGCGCCAGCGCCTCTGCCACCGGGCGCTGCGCGGCGAGCACGGCGCGCGCCGCACCGTCATCGGCGTAGAAGGGCGCGGGCATCAGCCAGGCCTCGGCCTGCGTCTTCTCGGCCAGGCGATGGATGACGTCGAAGGAACCGACGCCGCCGCACCGCGTGACGCCGCCGAGGATGGAGACCAGCCGCACCGGCCGCGGCGCGGCGAGCCGCGGCAGGCGCTCCACCGAGGCCGCGAGGGTGCGGCCATGCCCGATGCCCACGAGGCGATGCACGCCGCGCTCGAACACGTCGAGCAGGAAGGACGCGCCGGCGGGGCCGAGGGTGGCGAGCGGCAGGCCCGCCTCGCCGAGATCGGGCACGACGCGGACGAGCGCGAGGCCGAACAGCTCGGCGAGTCGCTGCTCGATCTCCAGACAGCCGGCGAGCGGGCCTTCGACATAGACGCGCACGAGGCCCTCGCGCGCGGCGCGGGCGATCAGCCGGTGCGCCTTCGCCGGTGCAATGCCGAGGCGCGCCGCCACTTCCGCCTGGGTCACGCCGAGGGCGTGATAGAGCCAGGCAGCGCGCGCGGCGAGCGTCGCCTCGGCAGCCGGTTCGGCGCTTGGGTTTCCTCCGTTCGGGACCATCACGGACCCTGAAAATTTCTTCGTTCGACGAAAATCCTTGCGCGCGCCCGCGGCCCTTGCAACGGGAAACTCACGCCCGGACCACGCTGCCCTGCGGGGAAGCGGAGATCTCGCGCCGATGTGTAGGCGATCGGAGTTCCGGGGCTACCGTGGGGCTACTGGCAACGCGCGGCGCGGGGCTGACCGCCGCCGCCATCCGATTGGAGTGGCGCCAGAACAGCCGATATCGCATCCTGCACCCATGACCGCCCCTGTCCGGGAGCAACGTCCATGCGTGCGCGCGCGACGAAGCACCTCAAAGGCAACATCTGGGCCTGGACCGGCGGCCTCCTCCTGGCCGGGGCGGCGGCCGCGGCGCTGGGCTGGGTCACGCCCGCGGCCTTCCTTTTCATGCTCGCCGGCATTTTCATCATCATGGCGGACAGTCACGTGGACCCCGTGGCCATCATCACGGAGGACGCCCTCCATCCGGACGAGGCGGAGGTCGCCGAAGCACCCGGACATGGCGCCTCGGCGGTGGACCGGGCCGTGCTGGCCTTGCCGGCCCCGTTCTTGGGCCTGCTGCCGGCGTGGTCGTCTCTGGTGACCTGAATCAGCGGGCATCAATGCCGGTGCATTGATGCCCTCGGACGCCGGCCCGGCTCCGGCGCTTGGCCTCGCCGGAGCCGGGCCTAGGGGACCGCATCTCAGGACGGTGGAACGGCGTCCCCCACGGCCTCGAACACGCCGCCCCCGCCCATGGCGTCAGGGCCGGGGTCGTGCGCGGAACAGGCCCGAGACGAAGCCCGCGAGAGTCGTCTGCGCGCCGGCGGCGACCAGGAGGGAAGCCGGCATGACCAGACGCATCGTCTCGGCGTAGTCGAGATGGCCGAAGTCCCGCCTCGACCAGATCCAGGTCGCCGCCCCCAGCCCCAGCACGCCGAGCGCCGCGCAGGCGAGGCCCGCCACCACGACCCGCTCCACCGTCAGGACCTGGAGCACCCGGTCCAGCCGCGCGTCGGGCGGCAGCAGCCCGTCCCGGACGCCGAATTGCTTGGCCAGCAGGTAGAAGGTCAGGCATTGCAGGCCGACCATCACGGCCATGGCGGCGACCACCAGCGTGTGGACCTCGAAGTCGATTCGGCCGAGCGTGACCTGGCCCAGACTCGCCAACGCCGCCACCCCCGCCAGCCCGAGCGTCAGGAGCAGGAGCCCGGGATACAGCAGCAGCCATCGCGGGCTGTGGGTCAGCAGGAAGCGCAGGTGCCGCCAGCCATCGCGCCAGGGGCGCAGATGCGGCGGGCGCGACCTTCCGTCGGGCGAGAGCGTGGTCGGCACCTCGGCGATGGAAAGGCCATGCAGCGTCGCCTGCACCACCATTTCGGACGCGAACTCCATGCCGGGCGTCCGCAGCCCGAGCCGCCGGATGGAGTCACGCGCGAGGCCGCGCAGGCCGCAGTGGAAGTCTCCGATCGGACTCGAGAAGAGGAGGCGCCCGGCCGAGGAGAGCACCGGGTTGCCGATGTAGCGGTTCTTCCAGGGCATCGCGCCGGGCCGGATGCCGCCCAGGAAGCGGTTGCCCATCACCAGGTCGAAGCCCTCCCGCAGCCTCTCCACGAAGCCGTCGAGATCGGAGAAGTCGTAGGAGTCGTCGGCGTCCCCCATGACGATGTAGCGGCCCCGCGCGGCTTCGATGCCGCCGATGAGCGCCGCGCCGTACCCCTTCTCGGGGACCTGGACGATCCGGGCGCCGAGCGCACCGGCGATCGCCTGGCTGCCATCGGTGGAACCGTTGTCGGCGACCAGCACCTCGCCGTGCACGCCGCTGCGCGCGAGGTATCCCTTGGCCTTGGCGATGCAGGCCGAGAGGGTCTCGGCCTCGTTCAGACAGGGCAGAAGGATGGTGAGCTCAGTCCTCTCCTCGGGCGGCTCCCCGCGGCGCGGCGGCGAGGCGGTTTGGGCATGGAGTTCCCCCAGCAGCGCGGCCCAAGGCCGCGCCGCGACGCGATTATCACGACTTGCCAATATGTGTTCCCCCGCGATGTCGCTCACGAACGCGGGCGCCCGGAGCGCGATCCGCGTGCAAGTCCATGGACCAGATCAACGCAGAGTGAGCCGGAGCGGCCGGTGGCTTGGCCGCTGCGCGGTGCGAAAGCCCTCCCCCGGGGCGGAAGGTGCGGGCCGGGCCTAATCCCGCGTGACGCCCGCCGTCTTCACCACCGGCGCCCAGCGCTCATACTCCTCCCGCACGAAGCGGTCGGTCGCGTCCGGGTCGGTCCAGATGGGCTCGCTGCCGAGCTCCACCAGCCGGCGCTTCACCTCCGGCTGCTCCAGCCCCTCCTTCAGGGCGGCCGAGAAACGCTCCAGCACCGGCCGTGGCGTGCCGCGCGGGGCGAAGACGCCCGTCCAGGACCGCACCGCGTAGTCGGCCACGCCCTGCTCGGCGACAGTCGGGATCTCCGGCTGGCTCGGCACCCGCTCGGCGGTGCAGACGGCGAGGATCTGCAGCCGACCCTCCCGCGCCTGGGGCAGCACGGTGGGCAGGTTCATGAAGGCGAGCGGGACCATCCCCGCCAGGACGTCCTGCAGCGCCGGCCCGCCGCCGCGGTAGGGCACGTGGGTCATGTCGAGCCCCGTGCGCAGCCGGAACAGCTCGCCGGCCAGGTGGTTGGAGGTGCCGACGCCGGAGGAGCCGAAGCTGATCCCCCGCGGCATGGCGCGCACCTTGGCGATGAGCTCCGGGACCGTCCGCACGCCGAGCGCGGGGTTCGCCACCACCACGTTCGGCACGTCCACCAGCATGGCGACACCCGCCAGTGCCTCCCGCACGTCATAGCCGAGGTCGGGCGAGATCAGCGGGTGGAAGACATGGTTGGAGGCGGAGGAGACGAGGAAGGAGAGCCCGTCCGGCCGGGCGCGCGCCACCTGCCCCATGCCGACGGAACCACCGCCGCCCGGGCGGTTTTCCACCACGAAGGGCTGGCCGAAGCGCTGCTCCAGCGCCGGGGTCAGCAGCCGGGCGACGACGTCGTTCGACCCGCCGGCGGCAAAGGGGACCAGCAGGGTGACGGGACGGCCGGGCCAACCGGCCGCGGCGTCCTGGGCGCGGAGGGAAGCGGGGGCCGCGGGCAACAGGGCGGCGAGCGCCGCGAGGTGCGCGGCGGCGCGACGGGACAACACGGGCAAGGGGCGCGCTCCTCTCCGGCCGGGGAGTCGCGGCGCGTTCTAGCAGGGCGCGACGCGGGCGCCAGCCGGCCGCCTGGGGTGCAGCATGGTGCCTGCGTGGCGGCTGCAGGCGTGGCGGCGCCGCTCTGCCATCTCTGCCATTTTGGGAAGCGTATCCGTATCACAGAAAATCTGCCAGGCTCCGCGGAGCCACGCAACGTGGAAATTGCGCCCAGGATGGGCAAAGCCCGCCGCCGCGGGCATTAGGGCGGCGGGATCGGGCATCGGGAAGGACGGTGGCGGATGAACGAGGCGATCGCGCCATTGCGGC
>DASQVL010000247.1:0-3905 GCA_035640795.1 Crenalkalicoccus sp.
CGGCCTTCGCCGGCATCCGCGGCCCGCTCGCCCTGCCGGAGCCGGGGCGGGAGGGCGGGGTGCTCGACCTCGGCGGCCGCTTCGGCCTGCACCCGAGCCTCGCCAAGACCCATGCGCTCTACCGGGCGGGCCAGGCGCTGATCGTCCATGCGGTGGCCGGCCCCTACCGGGTGCGCAGCCATTTCGACGCGCAGGACATGCTGGAGAGTGGCGCGCTGCAGCGCCTCGACAGCGGCTGGCTGAACCGCGCGCTGGCCGGGCTGCCGGGCAGCGGCGGCCAGCCGGCGGGGCTTGCCGTCGGGCTCGACGTGCCGCTGCTGATGAAAGGGCCGACGCCGGTGCGCAACTACGCGCCGCACGGCACCCTGGCGGTGGATGAGGAGCTGATGACGCGGGTGCAGCGCCTGCTCTCCCGCGACCCGACCTTCGGGCCGGTCATCGCCCGGGCCCAGGAGGAGCGCGGCTTCACCGCCGCCGTCCTGCGGAAGGAGGGCGAGGACGGGGAGATGATGGGCGGCGCGCCCGTCGGGCGGAACAGCTTCGGCACGCTGTCCGGCGTCGCCGGGCGGCTGATGGCCGCCCCCAACGGGCCGCGCGTGGCGGCGCTGGAGCAGGGCGGCTGGGACACCCATACCAGCCAGGTGCACCGGCTAACCTATGCGCTCGGCCAGCTGGATGCCGGCATCGCCGCGCTGCGCGAGGGGCTGGGCGATGCCTGGCGGCACACCGCGGTGCTGATCGTGACGGAGTTCGGCCGCACGGCGCGGGCCAACGGCACGGGCGGCACGGACCACGGCACGGCGGGCGCCGCCTTCCTGGTGGGGGGCGCCGTGGCCGGCGGCAAGGTGCGGACGGACTGGCCGGGGCTGGGGCAGGGCAAGCTGTTCGAGGACCGCGATCTGGCGCCGACCACGGATCTGCGGGCAGTGGCCAAGGGGCTGCTGCGGGATCACCTGAAGCTGCCGCCCGCGGCGGTCGAGCGGGCCTTCCCGGAGAGCGGGGCGGTGGCGCCGATGGCGGGGCTGGTGCGGGCCTGACGGGCAAGGCGTGGGTTGCCCTTGGGGGAGGAAGGGAACGTCCCCTGCGGGGATCCCCCAAACCCCCGCCATCCTTTTCCTGATCCTGTTCAGGGCAGCCCTCGACGCCAGCCGGGCCCGCCCCCGAACAGCCCCGCGATCAGTAAAGCCGCTTCTCCGGCTCATACGGCACGACGATCTCGTCATGCCCGACCATGTTCAGCAGCGCCCGCGCCCGCTCCTCCAGCTGGTCGCGGTCGATCTCCCCGTTGCGCAGGCCGGCCACCTTGCGCTCGAGCGCGTCGCGCTCGGCGATCGCCTGGTCGAGGATGGCATGCGCCTGGGCGAGCTCCCGCTCCCGCCGCGCGCGGGCGACCTCGCCATACTCGCCATGGACGGAATGCCAGGCGAAGTACCCGCAGAGGGCGAGGAAGAGGGTCGGCAGAACCGCCTCCCGCAGCCGCCGCGCGACTGCCTGCCGCCAGGTCCCGTAGGCCATGCGCCGCCTCGACTCGTTCGGTTCGAACCTGCCACGGCAGGGGCTGGCGCGGAAGCGCGGGGCGGCGGATTGCGCCGCCCTGTGGCGCGGCTCAGCGCCGCAGCGCGGCGCGGCCGGCGTAGCGGGCGGCGGGGCCCAGCTCCTGCTCGATGCGGATCAGCTGGTTGTACTTCGCCAGGCGGTCGGACCGGCTCAGCGAGCCGGTCTTGATCTGCCCGCAATTGGTCGCGACGGCGAGGTCGGCGATGGTCGCGTCCTCCGTCTCGCCGGAGCGGTGGCTCATCACCGCCTTGTAGCCGGCGCGGTGCGCGGTCTCCACCGCCTCGAGCGTCTCGGTCAGGGTGCCGATCTGGTTCACCTTCACCAGGATGGCGTTGCCGACGCCGCGCTCGATGCCCAGGCGCAGACGCTCGGGGTTGGTCACGAACAGGTCGTCGCCCACCAGCTGCACCTTGGCGCCGAGCCGGTCGGTCAGCAGCTTCCATCCCTCCCAGTCATCCTCGGCGCAGCCATCCTCGATGGAGACGATCGGCCACTTGCCGCAGAGCGCGGCGAGGTAGTCCACCATGCCCGTGGCATCGAGGGTCTTCCCTTCCCCCTCCAGCACGTAGCGGCCATCCTTGAAGAATTCGGTCGCCGCGCAGTCGAGGGCGAAGACCACCTCCTCGCCCGGGCGATGGCCGGCGGCCTCGCAGGCGCGGGCGATGAAGGAGAGCGCCTCGTCGGCGGATTTCAGGTTGGGCGCGAAGCCGCCCTCATCCCCGACATTGGTGCTGTGCCCGGCATCGTGCAGCGCCTTCTTCAGCGCCTGGAACACCTCCGAGCCGATGCGCACCGCGTCGGCCTCCGTACCGGCCCCGACCGGCAGGATCATGAATTCCTGGATGTCGATCGGGTTGTCGGCGTGCTTGCCGCCGTTCACGATGTTCATCATCGGCACCGGCAGGGTGCGCGCGAACACGCCCCCGACATGGCGGTAGAGCGGGATGCCGAGATCGGCCGCGGCGGCCTTGGCGACAGCAAGGCTGACCGCGAGGATCGCATTGGCGCCGAGGCGCGACTTGTTCGGCGTGCCGTCCAGCTCGACCATCACCTCGTCGATGCGGATCTGGTCGGCGGCCTCCATGCCGGAGAGGGCGTCGAAGATCTCGCCCTCCACATTGGCCACCGCGGTCAGCACGCCCTTGCCGCCGTAGCGGGACTTGTCGCCGTCGCGGAGCTCGACGGCCTCATGCGCGCCGGTGGAGGCGCCGGAGGGGACGATGGCGCGGCCCACGGCGCCGCTGTCCAGCACCACCTCGGCCTCCACCGTGGGGTTGCCGCGGCTGTCCAGGACCTCGCGGGCAATGATGTCGGCGATGGCGGACATGGGGCCTCCGGTCTTGCTGGCGCGCCCGCGGATACCGGGGGGCGGCGGCGGGGGCAAGGTGCGTTGCAGGGCGAGCCCGGTTGGCGTCGCGCGTCGGGCCGTGATCCGGGCGTCCGCTAGCCCGAAGCCCCCCGCCGCAGGTCATGCTGCAGCCGGACCGGCTGCCCGCGCCGGTCGCAGGGCTCGACCAGCCCCCAGGGAATGTCCAGGGCCAGCGGCAGCGCCGTGGTGCGCGGCCGGCAGTGCCCGGCCAGGCGCAGATCCATCATCGCCCCCCGCACTGCGATCACCTGGCCCCAGTCGCCGGCGCGCGCGAGCACGATCGGCCCGGCCTCGTCCCGGCGCAGGCGCACAAAATCCCCGGGCTCGTAGACCGGCAGGGGCAGGCCGGACTCCGTGTACGTGATCCGCATCGCGGGCGAGCATGCCCGCGCCTGGTAAAGGCAGGATTGCGCGGCGGCGCTACTGCCCGGCCGAGCTGTCCACCCCGGCGAGGTCGGAAAGCCGCGTCACCGCCGCCTCGAAGGCGGCCAACTGGCCGCCTGCCTGCTCGCCCCCCGCGGCCAGCGCGGTATGGGCGCGCTCCAGCGTTGCCACCACCTCCAGCATCGCCGCGAAGCTGCCCTGTGTCGGCGCGTCGTCGCGCGTCGCCGCGACCTCGCGGTAGATGGCGTAGCGCCGGGCGACGCCGAAATTGCGGTCCGCCCGCACCGCGCCGAGGAAGCGGATCTGCGCGGCCTCCAGCGCCTCCTGCCGCGCGCGGATCGCACCCCTTGTGCCGGTGCCGGGCTCCGGCCCGATGACGCCGCGGAGCAGCGTGGCGACGGCGGCGACATGGGGCTGCGCCTCCGCCACCAGCGTCGCGACCCGGGGCCGGCGCCCGTCAGGCGGCGGCGCGCCGAGTGCCGCGAGAGCGGCGATTCCGGCCAGGCCATGCTGCCGCGCCGGCTCCGCCACCACCACGCCGATCGCGCGCAGGCGGTCCAGCCCGCGCGTCGCGGTGGCGACCAAGGCCTGGCCG
>DASQVL010000248.1:0-4428 GCA_035640795.1 Crenalkalicoccus sp.
TCCCGCGCCTCGCTGGCCAGAGGGAGGACTACCTGGCACATGAACTGGCCGCCTACCGCGACAACCGGCGCGTCGGCAGCGACACGCAGATGAACGGCGTGATGTACGGCGTCTCGGACGCGGAGATCGCCGCGCTGGCGCACTTCATGGCGCACCGGTAGGGCCGCCTCGTTCCGCGCGGAGGCGCATCCCGGCGGGAGGCGCGGCGTTCGGGTCGCGATCGCACTGCCCGGGGCGCCGCCATGGAGAAGATCAGGGCCATCCGCATCCACCGCTTCGGCGGGCCGGAGGTGCTGCAGCTGGAAGAGATTCCGCCGCCCCAGCCGGAGGATGACGGGGTTGTCGTCCGCGTACACGCCGCCAGCGTGAATCCGGTGGACTACAAGATGCGCAGGGGCGGCTATCCCGCCCTGCCGCCGGAGCGTCTGCCGGCCGTGCTCGGCCGCGACCTCTCGGGCGTCGTCGCGCGTTGCGGCCCGCGGGCGCAGACGCTGAAGCCGGGCGATGCCATCCACGCCATGATCGGCAGGGACCGCGGCGCCTATGCCGAGGAGGTGGCCGTGCGCGCCACCGAGATGACGGTGAAGCCGGACGGGCTGGACCACATCCACTCCGCGGCGGTGCCGCTGGCGGGCCTCACTGCCTGGCAGGGGCTGTTCCGCCATGGCGGACTGAGGGCCGGGCAGCGCGTGCTGATCCATGGCGGCGCCGGCGGGGTCGGCCACTTCGCCATCCAATTCGCCAAGGCGCGCGGCGCCTGGGTGGCGACGACGGCGTCGGCGAGGGACCTCGACTTCGTCCGCGAGCTCGGCGCCGACCAGGCGGTGGACTACAAGGCTCAGCGCTTCGAGGAGGTGGTCGAGCCGGTGGACCTCGTCTACGACCTGGTCGGCGGGGAGACGCAGAGTCGCTCCTGGGCCGTGGTGAAGCAGGGCGGTGCGCTGGTCTCGACGCTGACGGAGCCGGATCAGGAGGAGGCGCGGCGGCGCAGCGCACGCGGGCTGCGCTACATGGCGGAGCCCAACCCGGCGGAGCTCGCCGAGATCGGCCGGCTGATCGGCCAGGGGATGGTGCGCGTGGTGGTCAGCCGCGTCTTCCCGCTGGAGCAGGCGGCGGAGGCGCATCACGTGCTGGAGCAGGAGCACCCGCGGGGCAAGGTGGTGCTGCGGGTGCGGGACTGAGGCTGGCGGGCCCGGCCCCGAGCAGATCGCGGACGGGCGTGAACATCTGCTCCACGAACAACGCGCTGGAGCGGTTTCCGCGAGCGCAGGCGGGTGGAAACCGCTCCCAGGCCGGGTCGGGCCCCCGGCCTTCGTTGAGCGTCAGGCCACGGCAAGCTACTCCGCCCTGATCCCCAGCTGCCGGATCAGCGCGCCGAAGGTCTCCCAGAGCCCCCGCAGCTGCGCCAGGAAGGGCTCCGGCCCCAGCGGGGCCAGCTCCACCCCGATCGCCTCGAAGGGCCGGCGCAGCTCCGGCCCCTCCAGCCCCTTGCGCACCTCCTCCCACAGCCGCGCCACGATCGGCTGCGGCGTCCCAGCCGGCACCATCAGCCCGTTCCACCCGCCGATGTCGTAGTCCGGCGGCCCGCCCGCCTCGGCGATGGGCGGGACGCCCGGCACCAGCCGGCTCGGCCGCGCGGTGGTGAGGCCGAGGGCGCGCAGCTGCCCGTCCTGCGCCATCCGTCCCGCCGCGGCCGGCGTGTCGATCCCGTAATCCACCTGGCCGCCGAGCAGCGCGGAGAGCGCCGCGCCGCTGCCCTGGAAGGGCACGTGCAGCGCATCGATCCCCGCCTTGGCGTTGAACAGCGCCGTCAGCAGGTGCTGCGACCCGCCGACGCCGGAGGAGTTGTGGCTGTACTTGCCCGGGTTGGCGCGCAGCAGGGCGATGAAGCTGCGCAGATCGGTGGCCGGGAAGTCCGGCCGCACCAGCAGCATGTAGGGCGCGATGCCGTAGCTGGCGACGGGGGCCAGGTCGCGCTCCACGTCATAGGGCGTGCGGCTGACCAGCGGGCCGAAGCTGATCGGCCCGATCGAGGCGGCGAGCAGCGTGTAGCCATCGGGTGCCGCCTTGGCGACCGCGTTGGTGCCGATCTGCCCGCCGGCGCCCGGCCGGTTCTCCGGCACCACGATCTGGCCGAGGCGCTCGGAGAGCAGCTGGGCGATCAGGCGGCCCTGCACGTCGGTGGACTGGCCGGGCGGCCAGGGGATGACCATCCGGAGGGAGTGCGAGGGCCAGGGCGGCTCGGCCAGCGCGGGCCGCGCCAGCAGCGGCAGCGTGGCCGCCCCCAGGATGCTGCGACGTCTCATCGGCGATGTCCTCCCCCGGTCTTTCCGGAAGGCTACCGCCTCGCAGGCCTACAGAAAAAGGGGAGTGGGGGGGTGGGGGCCCCCAAGGGCAATCCGCGCGGCGCTAACGCTGCCCGTGGCTTGCCTCCAGGAACGCGCTCTTGGACTCCCGCGGCTGCGACCGCCAGTACTGCTTCGGCGCCCAGACCTGCGCGCCGAGCTCCGCGGCGGCGTGCCAGGGCCAGCGCGGGTCCCAGATCATGGCGCGCGCGATCGCGGTGGCGTCCGCCTTGCCCTCGGCGATGATCGATTCGGCCTGGGACGGCTCCGTGATCAGGCCGACGGCGATGGTGGTCATCCCGACCGCCGCCTTCACCGCCGCCGCCAGGGGCACCTGGTAGCAGGGCCCCACCGGGATCCGCTGCCGGGGCGAGAGGCCGCCGCTCGAGACATGGATGGCGGCGCAGCCCCGCGCCTGCAGCGCCCGCGCGAAGGCGATGGTGCCGTCAATGTCCCAGCCGCCCTCCACCCAGTCGGTGGCGGAGACGCGGACCCAGACGGGACGGTCCGGCGGGACCGCGGCGCGCACCGCCTCGAACACCTCGAGCGGGAAGCGCATCCGGTTCTCCGGGCTGCCGCCATACGCGTCGGTCCGCTGGTTGGAGAGGGGCGAGAGGAATTCGTGCAGCAGGTACCCATGCGCGGCGTGCAGCTCGATCCCCTGCAGGCCGAGGCGCATGGCGCGGCGGGCGGTCTGCACGAAGCCCTCCCGCACCCGCGCGAGGCCCGCGGCATCGAGCGCGAGGGGCGGCTCCTCGCCTTCCGCATAGGGGATCGGCGAGGGGGCGACCGCGTGCCAGCCCAGCCGGTCGGAGGCGGGGATCTGCGCGCCGCCCTCCCAGGGCGGCAGGCTCGACCCCTTGCGGCCGGCATGGGCGATCTGGATGGCGACCGGGATCCGCGAATAGGTGCGGATGACGGCGAGGACGCGGGCCAGCGCGGCCTCGTCCTCGTCGGAGTAGAGGCCGAGATCGAATGGGGAGATGCGCCCCTCCGGCGAGACGGCGGTGGCCTCGATGATCAGCAGCCCGGCACCCGAGAGGGCGAGGTGCCCGAGATGGATCTCGTGCCATTCGGTCGCGGCACCGTCCCGGGCCGAATACTGGCACATGGGTGCCACGATGATGCGGTTCGGCAGGACGAGGTCGCCGAGGCGGATCGGCTCGAACAGGCGACTCATCCCCTTGCTCCCGCTGCTGCCCGGCTCCGGAGGTGGGGCAGGCGCGGGAGGATGCAAGCGGGCGAGGGGTGGCCCTTAGGGGAGGGACCGGAGGGCGGGACGGGGGAACCCCGTCCGGGGCCGCCCGCCTCAGCCCCGGGCGGCAGCGCGGCCGACGGCGACGTCCCGGCGCGCCTCGAGCCAAGCGCCGATTCGGGCCAGCGCCTCGCGCAGCACCGCCTCGCCCTTGCAGAAGGCGAAGCGCGCATAATGCCCCGGCGCGCCCTCGGACGCATAGAAGGCCGTCACCGGGATGGCCGTGACCTTGGCCTGCTCGGTCAATGCCCGGCAGAAGGCGACATCGTCCCCGGCGAAGCCCGCCGGCCGCATATCCGCCGTGATGAAGTAGCTGCCCTGGGTCGGCAGCACGCCGAAGCCGAGACGCGCCAGCCCGTCGGCCAGCAGGTCGCGCTTCGCCTGCAGCGCCGCCCCCAGCCCGGCGAAATACGCGTCCTCCTTCATCAGCCCGAGGGCGACGCCGCGCTGCAGGTTGGGCGGCGTGGTGAAGGTCAGGTTCTGGTGCGCCTTGGCAACGTTCGGCGCGAGGCTCCGGTCGCAGGTCACGTAGCCCACCTTCCAGCCGGTCAGGCTGAAGGTCTTGCCGGCCGAGCCCACCCGCATGCAGCGCGCCCGCATCCCCGGCAGCGTCATCAGCGGGATGTGCTTCCAGCCGTCGAAGGTCAGGTGCTCATAGACCTCGTCGCAGACCGCGTAGCAGTCGTGCCGCTGCACCAGCTCGGCCAGGAAGGCGAGCTCGGCCGCGGTGAACACCTTGCCCGTCGGGTTCATCGGGCTGTTGATCAGGACCGCCTTGGTGCGCGGGCCGAAGGCGGCGGCCAGCTCCGCCCGCGGCAGCTCCCAGCG
>DASQVL010000249.1:0-4697 GCA_035640795.1 Crenalkalicoccus sp.
GGCCGCGCCGCGACGGCGCTGGTCCTGGCGCAGGAGGACCGCGTCGCGCTGCACCCCGCCACCGGCCTCGCCTGGACCCATGGCGCCAATATCGGCCGGGAGCCGCGCGACGCGGCCGAGCCCGGCGCGCCCGCCGCCCTCGGCACGCTGCCCAACGCATTCGGGCCGGAGGCGGCGCTGCACGGCCTCGCCCTGCTGCGCGCCTGCCAGATCGCCGGCGCGCTGGAGGCGGTGCTCGACATGACCGTGACCTACGCGACCACGCGCAAGCAGTTCGGCCGGCCGATCGGCGGCTTCCAGGCGGTGCAGCAGCTGCTGGCGCGCTGCGCGGCGGAGGTGGCGGCAACCGGCGTCGCGGTGGCGCATGCCTGCCGCGCCGCGGACCGCCGCGGCCTGGGTGGTGCGGCCTTCGAGATCGGCTGCGCCAAGGTGGTGGCGGGGGAGGCGGCGGGGAGCGCCGCCGCCATCGCCCACCAGGTGCATGCCGCGATCGGCATCACGGATGAGCACGCCCTGCACCTCCTCACCCGCCGTCTCTGGTCCTGGCGCGATGAGGGGGGCGCGGAGCGCTTCTGGGC
Organism: Crenalkalicoccus sp.; assembly: GCA_035640795.1. Lineage (GTDB taxonomy): Bacteria > Pseudomonadota > Alphaproteobacteria > Acetobacterales > Acetobacteraceae > DASQVL01. The sequence goes on from DASQVL010000249.1 coordinate 579, forward strand.
GGCGCGGATCGGCGCCGCCGCCATCGCCCGCGGCGGCGCCGCGCTCTGGCCCGACCTGACGGCGCGCGAGGAGGAGAATCCCGCATGAGCGACTACGTGCTGTGGGAGCAGGACGGCCCGGTCGTCACGCTCACCCTGAACGCGCCGGAGAAGCGCAACGCCATCTCCAGCTTCGAGGAGTGCGATGCGGTCGTGGAGGCCTGCACCCGCGTCAACCGCGACCGCGCCATACGCTGCGTCATCCTGACCGGCGCCGGCAGCGCCTTCTGCTCGGGCGGCGACCTGAAGGCGATGCGCGACCGGCGCGGCATCATGCAAGGCAGCCATGCCGACCTGCGCGAGAACTACCGCCGCGGCGTGCAGCGCATGGCCCAGGCGCTCTACGAGTGCGATGCGCCGACCATCGCCGCGGTGAACGGGCCCGCGATCGGTCTGGGCCTCGACGTCGCCTGCATGTGCGACATCCGCATCGCCTCCGAGGCGGCGAGCTTCGCGGAGAGCTTCATCAAGGTCGGCATCGTCCCGGGCGATGGCGGCGCCTGGCTGCTGCCGCGCGTGGTCGGCATGTCCATGGCGCTGGAGATGAGCTTCACCGGGGATGCGCTGGACGCCAAGGCGGCGCTCGCGGCCCGCCTGGTCTCCCGCGTGGTCCCGGCGGAGGAGCTGAGGGAGGCCAGCCGCGCGCTGGCCGGGCGGATCGCCGCCAATCCGCCGGATGCGCTGCGCATGACCAAGCGCCTGCTGCGGGAGGGCCAGTATGTCCGCCTGCCCACCCTGCTCGAGCTCTCGGCCGCCTACCAGGCGCTGGCCCACAGCACGGAGGACCACCGGGAGGCGGTGAGCGCCCTTCTCGAGAAGCGCAAGCCCTCCTTCACCGGGCGCTGAACCGGGGGCGCTGAACCGGGCCGCTGAACCGGGCGCTGAGCGGGAGCCGGCCCGGCCGCCCTGCGTTACGACCGCGTCGGAGAGCAGGGGGAGAGCCGCATGCCCCGCGAATCGAAGCCGCAGCGCGAGACCATCGGGCGCGTCATGCACGAATGGAAGGAGGGCGAGCTGGAGACCAGCCGCGGCAAGCCGGTGAAGAGCCAGCGCCAGGCGGTCGCCATCGCCCTGCATGAGGCCGGCGCCTCCAACCAGGAGAGCCCGGCGAAAAACCGCCGCAACCTGGCCCGCACCAAGCGGCGGGAGAGGCGTGGCGAGACCGCGGCGGCCCAGGACCGGCCAACCAGGGCCGAGCTTTACCGGGAGGCGCAGCGACGCAACATCCCCGGCCGGTCCCGCATGGATCGTGCAGCGCTGGAGCGCGCCCTGCGCCGCTAGTGTCCCGAGTCCGAACTTCGCTGCTGAAGCCGCGAACTTCGCGGGCAGGACACCTTTGACTCCAGTGGCCTGCCTGGTCCGCGCCGTTCGCTGCTGAGGCAGCGAACTTCGCGCGCAGGACACCGGAGCGATTTCCATTCGCCTGCATCGGGCTGACCACAGTCAGCGCGATGCCGGTCCAGCCGCTCGCCACCCCGCGCGGACACACCGCCAGGGATCGGGGCACGCGCATTGGCCGGAGCGCTTACGCCAGCAGCGAAAAGGTTCTAGCGTCCCGCACGCATGCTGTCGTCCGGGCTCCTGACACGGCTCTTCCTGCTCATCGGCCTCGCCGTGCTACCGGCGGCCGGCCTCCTCGTCGCGTCGGAGCTCACCTTGCGCGCGGAACGGGCCCATGCCGCGCGTGACCAGGCGGCGCGGATCGCGGCCGAGGCTTCGGCCCGGCTCGGCCGTTTCGCGCAGGGGTTGCGGGATGCACTGGAAGTGCTCGCGGAGGCGCCGCCCATCCGCGCCGGCGACGCCGCGTCCTGCACGGCGATGCTCGACCGGCTGCGCGCGCGCTTCCCGCCCCAGGTGCTGCTCGGCGCGGCGGACCGGGATGGCTGGGTGATCTGCACCACGGCCCGCACGCCGCCGCGCACCATCTCCGACCGCGGGCGGACCTTCTTCGAGCAGCCGATGCGGAGCGGCGCGTTCGTGGTGAGCGAGTGGGAGCCGGCCGGGCAGATCCTGCCCGGCGGCACCGTCCATTTCGGCCTGCCGGTGCGGGGCGATGACGGGCAGCCGACCGGCGTGGTCATCGCCGCGATCGGCATCGGCGCCGTCCGCGACGTACTGGCGCCGGTCCGCCTGCCGGCGGGTGCCGAGCTGATGGTGGTGGACCGCAACGGCCGCGTGATGGCGCAACTCGGCGCGGCGAAGGGACCAGGGCTCGCGCCGGGGACGCCGGTGCCGCCCGCGCTCCTCCGCCTGCTGCCGGTGCCGGGGATCGGCGCGGCGGAGCCCGCCCCGGCCCGTGTGGAGGACGGCACCGGCCCAGACGGCAGGCCGCGCCTCTTCGGCGTGGCACCCTTCATCGCCGGCACCGGCGATGCCATACGGCTCCTCGTCTCGCTCGACACGCAGAGCACGATGGCCGCGGTGGAGGCGGCACAGCGCCGCGGCCTGGGCGGGATCGCCATAGGGCTCGGCCTGACGCTGGCCGCCGCCTGGTTCGGTGCGCGGCGCTTCGTGCTGCGCCCGCTCGCCGTGCTGCTCCACGCGGCGGAGCGTTGGCAGCAGGGCGACTTCACGGTGCGCGCCGCGCCGGCGCTCAGCGGCTCCACTCCGGAACTGGCGCGGCTGGGCGGCACGCTCGACCGCATCGCCGCGGCGGCGGGGGAGCGGGACCGCACCGCAAACGAGCTCTCCGAGAAGGAGGCGCGGCTGAGCCTGGCGCTGGAGGCGGGCGGCCTCGCCGCCTGGGAGCTCGATCAGGGGACCGGCGCCATCGAACGTTCGGCGCGCCACGACCTGCTGTTCGGCTATGCCGAGCCGCTCGGCGACTGGACCTGGCGGAGCTTCCTGCGGCACGTGTTGCCGGAGGACCGGGCGGTGGTCGCCGCCGCCTTCCGCGCGGTGCGCAGCGGGCTCGAGAACCTGGTGCTGGAATTCCGCATCCGCCGTGCCGGGGATGGCGAGATCCGCTGGCTGGAGGCGCGCGGCGCGCCGCACCGCGCGCCGGGGGGCGGCGAGAAGCTGCTCGGCGTGCTCGGCGACATCACCAGCCGGCGGCGGGCGGAGGCGCAGCTGCGCCTGACGGTGGGCGAGCTGAACCACCGGGTGAAGAACACGCTTTCCGCCGTGCAGTCCATCGCCGCGCAGACGCTGCGCGCGCGGACGGCGGAAGGGGCGGTGCCCGCCACCGCCATCGCCACCTTCCAGGCCCGGTTGCTGGCGCTGGCGCGCTCGCACGAGGTGCTGACGCGGGAGGGCTGGACCGGCGCCGACCTGGGCGAGCTGGTGCGGCTGGCGCTTGCCCCGCATGGCGGGCAGGGCGCGCCGCGCTACCAGGTGGAGGGGCCGCGGCTCCGCGTTCCACCGAGGCTCGCCGTGCCGTTCGGCATCGCGCTGCATGAGCTGGCGATCAACGCGGCGCGGCACGGCGCGCTGAGCGTGCCGGAGGGCCGCGTCAGCGTGCGCTGGCAGGTGCAGCGCGACCGAGGGGGGGAGCGGCTGCGCCTGACCTGGCAGGAGCAGGGCGGCCCGCCCGTGGTCGGTCCGCCGTCCCGCCGCGGCTTCGGCACGCGGCTGCTGGAAGGCGGGCTCTCGCGCGAGCTCGGCGGCAGCTGCCGCCTGGAGTTCCGCCGCGATGGCGTGCTGTGCGAGATCGAGGCGCCGGTCGCCAGCGCACAGCGCGCCGCCGCCTGATCCCGCCGAGCCTGGCCGTTGATCGCTTCGGGGTGACGCCATCACGAGCGGCATGCGCCGCCGCTGCTTGGCCCATCCGCGTATCCGCAGGGCAATCAGGCGCGCCGCGGCGACATTGAGGAAGGCGGCTGCATGGCAGCCGAATCGCGCGGCGATGCGTTGAGTCCTGGCAAAAGGGCGGAGGAACGCTGCCTTCGAACTCGACGAGGCGCCATCGGGAGCGAGGAGGACATGACGTCAGGAACCTATCGGAATCGCCGCGAGGCCGGCCGGATGCTCGCCACGAAGCTCGCCGCCTACGCCCATCGCCCGGATGTGCTGGTGCTGGCGCTTCCCCGTGGCGGTGTGCCCGTCGCCTATGAGGTGGCCCGCGCGCTCGGTGCGCCGCTG
>DASQVL010000250.1:0-2151 GCA_035640795.1 Crenalkalicoccus sp.
CACGCCGAGCCCGCCCGCCACCATCTGCACCAGCGTGTGCAGGGAGGTGGCGGCGAAGCCGTCCTCCGAGGCCGGGGCCATGCGCGGCAGGCCGCAGGCCTCCTGCGCATGGGCGCGCAGGCAATGCCCGTCCTCCAGCAGCAGCAGCCGCTCCCCGCAGAGCGCCGCCGCGGGCACGCGGTCCCGCGCCGCCAGCCGATGACCGGGCGGCAGGGCGGCGACGAAGGGATCGGGCCCGATCGGCAGCGTCTCCGCCTCCCCGCAGGCGCAGGGCAGCGCCAGCAGCAGCAGGTCGAGCCGCCCGGCCTCGAGCCCGGCCAGCAGCCGCTCCGTATGGTCTTCCCGCAGCCAGGGGCGGAGGCGCGGGAAGCATTCGCGCAGCGCCGGCATCAGCCGCGGCAGCAGGAAGGGACCGACGGTCGGGATGACGCCGAGACGGATCGGGCCGGCCAGCGGCTCCCGCCCCGCCGCGGCGGTCTCCGCCACCGCCTCCAGCGCGGCCAGGGCGGCCCGGGCGCGCTCCACCACCTCCAGCCCCAGCGCGGTGAAGATCGGCCGCTTCACGGCGGCGCGGTCCAGCAGCGCGGCGTCGAGCTGGCGTTCCAGCGCGATGATGCCGGCCGAAAGGGTGGATTGGGTGACCGCGCAGGCGGCGGCGGCCCGGCCGAAATGGCCGTGCTCGGCCAGCGTGGTCAGGTAGCGCAGTTGCTGGGGGCTGGGCAGGTGCATCGACTCGTTCGATCGAAGTTGCAGCGACTATTCATTTGGCACGTCGGAGGCGCTTCGCCCAGCATGTCCTCGCGCGCCCATCCCGGCGCGCCACACAGGAGAGAGACGCAATGTTTCTCAGAATCGACCGGCTGCAGGTGGAAATGCCGCTGCCGAAAGAGCCGGACCCGCATGCGGCCGCCGCGGTGCAGGAGCTGATGGGCGGGCGCTTCGGCGAGATGACGACGCTCAACACATACATGTACCAGAGCTTCAACTTCCGCCAGCGCGGCAAGCTGCGGCCCTTTTACGCCCTGATCGCCAACATCGCGACCGAGGAGCTGGGCCATATCGAGCTGGTGGCGGCCGCGGTGAACGGCCTGCTGAACGGCATCGAGCCGAAGGGCAGCGCCACCAATGGCGACCCGTCCTTCGCCGGCCAATTCTCCGGCCCCATGCTGAAGGCCCATGTCGCGCCGGGGCCGCACGCCGGGATCATGTGCGCGGACAGCCTCGGCAATCCGTGGCGCGGCGATTACATCTTCAACTCCGGGAACCTGGTCCTCGACCTGCTGCACAATTTCTTCCTGGAGAACGGCGCCCGCACGGCGAAGCTGCGCGCCTACCAGACCACCACCAACCCCGCGGCGCGGCGGATGCTGGGATATCTGTTCACCCGCGGCGGCGTGCATGCCCATGCCTATGCGCTGGCACTCGAGCAGCTGACCGGCGTGGACATGAAGAAGATGCTGCCCATTCCGAACCTGCAGCCGGAGCAGATTCCGGAGAGCCGGCCCTTCCTGGAGGAAGGCTTCCACCGGCGGCTGTATCGCTTCTCGACCAGCGACTACGACGAGATCAAGGCGATCTGGCAGGGCCAGGCGCTCGACAATTCGGGGCCGCTGGAGGTGCGGGACGGGCCGCCGCAGGGCGGGCCGCAATACGAGCTCGACGCAGCGCCGGAGGCGTTCATCCCCGACTATCACGCGCAGGAGATTTTGGAGATCGCCCAGAAGCTCTACCAGAAGGCCAAGGGGTGAGGCCAGTCTGGCCCGGGCGGCGGCTGCGCCGCCTGGGTTTCATCGAGAGGCTCGATCGCTTCGTCAAGAATTCCTCATTTGCTGCCTGAATGCTGCACTGCGATATAACGGGAGCGAAGGGGGCTCGGCCCAGCTTCGACCCGATATCCGCAGTGGAGTGCAATATGCTGACCGTTGGCGACAAATTTCCCGCCTTCAAGCTGACTGCCGTGAAGGGCGGGCCGGAGGGCCTGGGCGGCCCCGGCAGGAGCTTCACCGAGATCTCCAGCGCCAGCGACGCGGGCAAGTGGAAGATCGTGTTCTTCTGGCCGAAGGACTTCACCTTCATCTGCCCGACCGAGATCGCCGCCTTCGGCAAGCTGGCCGGCGAGTTCGCCGACCGCGACACGGTGGTCTACGGCGC
>DASQVL010000251.1:0-7460 GCA_035640795.1 Crenalkalicoccus sp.
AGCGCCCGCGTGCCCGGATGCGTCGGAAAGGCGGGACGGGTGAAGCCGCCGCGCAGCGTCACGCTGACGCGCGGGTCGCGCGCCGTGCGCTCCACCACGCTGCGCACCTCGGCGAGCAGCGCCTCGGCGGTCGCGTCGTCCGGCGCGCGGAGGTCGAGGTGGAGCTCCGCGCTCCCGGGCACCACCTGCCGCGCCTCGCCGCCGCGGAAGATGCCGGCCGTGGTGGAGAGGCCGTTCGCCGGGTCGCCCAGCGCCTCCAGCGGCGCGACGAGCGTGGCCAGCGCGGCGATGGCGCTCGCCCCCGCCTCCCGCGCCGAGCCGCAATGCGCGGTGACGCCGCTCGCCGAGAGGTAGACGGCGCCGACCGCGCCGCGGCCCACCACCAGCCCGCCCTTCGGCCGGCAGGGCTCGAGCGTCAGGCAGAGATCGGACTGGCGCGCCTCCGCCTCGATCCAGTCGCGGCTGCCGGGGCTGCCGATCTCCTCATCCGGCACCACCAGCATCGTCACCGAGGCGAGGTCTTCGAGCGCGTCTTCCGCCAGCAGCAGCTTCAGCGCGTGCAGCGCCATGACGACGTTGGTCTTCATGTCGCCGACGCCGGGGCCGGTGAGCCGCCCCTCCTGCCGCGCGAAGGGCCATTCCGCCGCGACGCCGGCCGGCCAGACCGTATCCGCATGGCCGAGGATGAGCAGGCGCGGCCCGCTGCCGCCGAGGGCGAGGCGCGCCGTCATCTGGTCGCCGAAGCCCGGCAGCGGCTTGCGCTGCACCGTGAAGCCGAGATCGGCCAGCATGCCGGCCCAGATGTCGATCACCGCGTTGACCCCGCCGGCAAGGTAGCTGCCGCTGTCGAGGTTCACGGACCGCTCCGTCATGGCGAGGATCGCCGGCAGCTCGCGCTCCAGCATCGCGGCGTAGTGCGTCACATGCGGCATGTGTCCCTCCTCGGCCCCGCGCGATGCCAGTGTCCCGATTCCGATGTTCGCCGCCAGTGCGGCGCCCTTCGGATCGGAACATTAGCCTTGGTTTTCAGTGGCCCGCCAGTCCGCTCCGTTCGCTGCCGGTGCGGCGCCCTTCGGATCGGAACACGAGCCTTCGTTTTCAGTGGCCTGCTGGTCCGCTCCGTTCACTGCCGAAGCAGCGAACTTCGCGGGCAGGACACTGGGGCGGATGCACTTGCCAGGGCGAGCGCATGCCTGCAGCATGGCGGCGATGCTGCAGCAGGACATCGCCGAGCGCGTGCTCGGCCGCATCTGGGCGAGCCCGCGCATCGCCGAGGATTTCCATGCCATCTGCGCGACGGGCGGCCGCTTCGCGGGCACGGAGAGCGAGGCGCGCGCCACGTCCTGGCTCGCCCGGCGCCTCGCAGGGGCGACGGGGCGGCCGGTCCAGCGCGAGCCCATTCCCTATCGTGGCTGGACACGCGGGCCCGCCTCTGTCCACGCCGCGGGCCGCGCCTGGCCGGCCCAGGCGCTCGGCCGTTCCCCGGCGACGCCCGCCGGCGGCCTGACGGCGAGGCTGCTCGACCTCGGCCGCGGCACTCCGGCGGAGATCGCCGCGGCGGGCGAGGCGGTGCGCGGCGCGATCCTGCTGGTGCGGCACGAATTCATGCTGGGCACCGGCCACATGCATCGCCGCCGCAAATACGAGGCAGCGCGGGCGGCGGGGGCGGCGGGCTTCCTCATCGCCTGCCACGAACCCGGGCTGCTGCCGGTGACCGGCTCGGCCGGCGATGGCGGCCCCGGCAACATCCCCTGCGCCGGCCTCAGCGCGGAGGCCGGCGCGGCGCTGGCCGCCCTCTCCGGCCAGGCGGTGACGCTGGAGACCAGCGGCCGCTTCGCGGATCGCACGGCCGACAACCTGCTCTCCATCATCGAGGGCCAGGGGCCCGAGCTCGTCGTGCTCTCCGCCCATATCGATGGCCACGACCTGGCGGCGAGCGCGATGGACAATGCGAGCGGCCTCGCCTGCGCCCTGGCCGTGGCGGAGGCGGTGCGGGACATCGTCCCGGGCCTCGCGCGCGGCGTTCAGGTCGCGCTGTTCAACATCGAGGAATGGGCGCTGCTCGGCTCCGCCGCCCACCTCGCCGCGCTGCCGGAGGAGGAGCGGGCGCGGCGCGTGCTGAACGTGAACCTGGACAGCGTCGCGGGGGCCGAGAGCCTGACCGCGCTGACCAGCGGCGCGCCCGGCATCGCCCCCTTCCTGCGCGCCGCGCTCGCGCCCTGCGGCCTGCACCTGGCGGTGGCGGAGCCCTTTTTCGGCAATTCCGACCACGCGAACTTCCTGCGCCACGGCATTCCGGCGCTGCGGCTCGCCGCCGGCTTCGACCAGCCGGCGTCCAATCTGCGCTTCCTGCTGACGCCGGCGGACACGCCGGACAAGGTGACCGCGGCGCAGCTGAAGCACGCCGCCGGCATCGCCACGCTGCTGGTGCTCGCCGCCTGCGCCACGCCGGCGCCGCCGGTGCCGCGCATGGATGCAGCGACCGCCCGCCGCGTGACCACTCCGCCGCCGGGCTGAGCGCGACCGCCCGGTTTCCCGGTGGACAGAAGCCGCCGCGGTTTCCAACATGGCGCGACGATGGCGGAGCCGGCCCGATGACCTTCTCCCTCCTCGGGCGCTGCGCGCGTACCGGGCAGTTTGGCGCGGCGGTAACGACCTCGAGCCTCGCCGTGGGATCCCGCGTGCCCTTCGCCGAAGCCGGCACCGGCGCCATCCTGACCCAGCACCGCACCGACCCGCGGCTCGGCCCGCTCGGGCTTTCCCTGCTGCGCGCCGGCTGCAGTGCGGAGGAGACGCTGGCCGCGCTGGTCGCCAGCACGCCGCACCACGCCTGGCGACAGCTCGCGGCCATGGACCGCGCGGGGCGCACCGCGCATTTCCACGGCGCCAGGGTGAGGCCGGCGCTCGCCGCCGTGCACGCGCCGGGCTGCGTGGCGCTGGGCAACATCCTGGCCAATGACCGCATCCCCTCCGCCATGGCGGAGGCCTTCCTTGCCGCCGAGGCGGAGCCGCTCGCCGAGCGCCTGGTCCGCGCGCTCGAGGCCGGCGAGGCCGCGGGCGGGGAGGGGCAACCGGTCGTCTCTGCCGCCCTGCTCGTCGTGGAGCGCGAGGTCTTCCCGCTGGTGGATCTGCGCGTGGACGAGGCGCCGGCGGCGATCCCCGCGCTGCGCCATCTGTGGGATGCCTACGCGCCTTCGGTCGCACTCTTCGTCACCCGCGCCGTGGACCCCGACGCCGCGCCGGGCGTCAGCTGAAGCCGGAGGCCCCCGATGACCCTCACCCGCCGCGCCGCGCTCGCCCTGCCCGCGCTCATCACCGCCGCATCCCTGCTCCGGCCCGGCGCGTCCCAGGCCGGCGGCGGCACGCTGCGCATCGCGGTGAGCAGCAACCTGCGCGCCCTCGATCCCGCGAAGACGACGATCGGCGAGGAGTACATGCTGAACCAGCTCGTCTTCAACGGGCTGACCCGCATGCGGGAGGATCTGGAGGTCGAGCCCGAGCTCGCCGAATCCTGGGCCTTCGCGGAAGACCTGAAGACCTGGACCTTCCGGCTGCACCGTGGCGTGCGCTTCCACCATGGGCGGGAGATGACGGCGGAGGACGTGGTCGCCACCTTCCGCCGCGTGCTGGACCCCGCCACCGCCTCCCCGGCGCGGACCAACTACGACATGGTGGAGGCGGTGGAGGCCGCGGATCCCTACAGTGTCGTCTTCCGCCTCTCCTACCCCTATGGCGGCTTCGCGGAGATCCTCTCCGACCGCCAGGTGAAGATCGTCCCCGCCGATCGCATCGAGGCGCTGGCGACCGAGCCGTCCGGCACCGGGCCCTTCCGCTTCCGCAGCTACACGCCCGGCGACCGCGTGGTGCTGGCGCGCAACCCTGAGTACTGGGAGGCGGGCCAGCCGAAGCTCGACGGCGTCGAGCTCCGCATCCTGCCGGAGATGGCGGTGCGCATCGCGGCGCTGCAGTCGGGCGATCTGGACGTGGTCTGGGACCTGGGGCCGGAGAACATCCGCCAGCTGAAGGAAACGCGCGACGTTCGGGTGGAAAGCGTCGCCACCGCCTCCTGGGATGGCGGCATCATGAACAACGCCATCCCACCCTTCAACGACATCCGCGTCCGCCGCGCCTTCCATCTGGCCGTGCCGAAGGCGGAGGTGGTGGACGCCGTGCTGTTCGGCGAGGGCAAGCCCACCATCAGCCCGATCCCGCCCAGCCATCCCTTCTACGCGACGGACGTCCACCTGCCGGAGCAGCCCGACCCGAAATCCGCCCGCCGCCTGCTGCGGGAGGCGGGTCATGCGAACGGCCTGCGCGTCCCCCTCGTCATCCCGGTCGGGCGGCCGGTGCGGGAACGCCTTGGCGTCACGCTGCAGCAGCTCGCGCGTCCCTCGGGCTTCGAGATCGAGATCCAGCGCGTGCCCTTCGGCCGCTACGCCGCCGAGGTCTCCGGCAAGGCGCCCTTCTACATCGACGGCTACTTCGCCCGCCCGACGGTGGACACCGCCACCTACGGATTCCTGCACAGCAAGGGCAGCTGGAACCGCCGCCTCTGGCTCTATGCCGACCAGCGCGTGGACGCAGCGCTGGAGGCGGCGCGGCTGACCGGCGACCCCGCGCAGCAGAAGCCGCACTACCTGGCGATGCAGCGCGCGCTGGCCGACAACCCGCCGGGCTACATCGCCTATGCGATGAACTTCGCCTGCGGCTACCGCACCAGCGTGCGCGACCTCGCCACCCATCCGATGCGCTGGTTCGACCTGCGGCGCGCCTATATCGCCGTCTGAATGGCCGCCCTCCTTCTGCGCCGGCTCGCCTCGCTGCTCTTCGTCCTCTGGGCGATGACGGTGCTCGTCTTCGGCATCGTGCACCTCCTGCCGGGCAGCGTCGCCCACATGATCCTGGGCGAGTATGCGACGCCGGAGGCGATCGCCACGCTGGAGGCGAAGCTCGGCCTGAACGACCCGCTTCCCGTGCAGTACTGGCACTGGTTCTCCGGCCTGCTGCGCGGCGATTTCGGGCCGTCGCTCACCATGGATCGGCCCGCGGGGCCGGTGATCCTGGAGGCGCTCGGCCGCTCGGCGGCCCTCGCCGGGATCAGCATTGCGCTCGTCGCGCTGCTCGGCATCGCGCTCGGCATCCATTCCGCGGTGCACAAGGGCTCCGCGACGGACCGGCTGCTGACGCTTGGCCAGTACGTCTTCATCGCGGTGCCGGAGTTCTTCTGGTGCATCCTGGCCATCCTGTTCTTCGCCGTGCGCCTCGGCTGGCTGCCGGCCACCGGCTACACGCCGGTCGCGGAGGGCGGCGTGCTGGGCTGGGCGCAGCACCTGGTGCTGCCGGTCGCCGCCCTGGTGCTCGGGCTGATCGCCCATGTCTCGCGCCTGACGCGCTCCTCCATGCTGGAGGCGATCGGCAGCCGCTACGTGCTGGCCGCCCGCGCCAAGGGGCTGCCCGAGCGCATCGTGCTGCGCCGCCATGCCCTGCCGAACGCGCTGCTGCCCACCATCACCATCCTCGCCGTGGATGTCGGCATCCTGATCGGCGGCATCGTGGTCGTGGAGAGCGTCTTCGCCTATCCCGGCCTCGGCCGTCTCCTGGTCTACGCCATCGAGAACCAGGACCTGCCGCTGATGATGGGCGGGATGATCGCCATCACCGCCGTCTATGCGCTGGCGAACCTGGTGGCCGACCTGCTCTACGCCGTGTTGAATCCGCGTATCCGCCTGGGCGGGTCGGCCGGATGAGCGGCGCCGCTCTGGCCGTGCCGCGGCGGGCGCTGCCGCGCATGCTGCGGCTCGGCCTGCTCGTGCTCGGCGCCATCGCGCTGCTGGCGGCGGCCGGGCCCTGGATCGCGCCCTACGACCCGCAGGCCTTCGCCATGCGGCTCCGCCTCGCCCCGCCCTCCGCGCTGCACCTGTTCGGCACGGATGAGTTCGGCCGCGACGTGCTGAGCCGGGTGCTGGCCGGCGCGCACTACTCCCTGCTGATGGGCTTCGGCGCGGCCGCCATCAGCCTGGTGCTCGGCGTGCCGCTCGGCCTGCTCGCCGCCTTTCGCCGCGGCTGGGTGGAGGAGGCGGTGATGCGCGGCGTGGACCTGATGATCTCATTGCCGCCCGTGCTGCTCGGCCTGCTGATCCTGGCGGTCACGGAGCCCGGCCTCGGCAAGACCATCCTCGCCGTCGGCCTGGTCTATGTGCCGATCATGACGCGCCTCGCCCGCGCCGTGGCGCTCGGCCTGCTGGCGGAGGAATTCGTCGAGGCGGCGCGCGCCCGCGGCGAGGGCGCCTGGCACATCCTGGCGCGGGAGATCCTGCCGAATGCATGGCCGCCGCTGATCGTGGAGACGGGGCTCCGCGTCACCTTCGCCATCCTGCTCGGCTCGGCGCTCTCCTTCCTCGGCCTCGGCCCGCAGCCGCCGGCGAGCGAATGGGGGCTGATGATCGCGGAATCCCGACCCTTCATCGCGGAGGCGCCCTGGATCGGCCTGGCCCCCGGCCTCTGCCTCTGTGCCCTGCTGATCGCGGTGAACGTAGTGGGAGAGGGGCTGCGCGACCTGCTGGATCCGCGGCTGCGCGGCGCGCATGGCTGACGTGCTGCTGGAGGTCGCGGGCCTCTCGCTGCGCTACGCGACGGCGCGCGGCGCGGTGCAGGCGCTGGACGGCGTCGGCTTCGCCATCCCGCGGGGCGCGGCGATGGGGCTGGTGGGGGAGAGCGGGTCGGGCAAGTCCACCGTCGTGCTGGCGCTGCTCGGCCTGCTCGGGCCGGAAGCCGCGCTCACGGCGGAGCGCATGGACTTCGCGGGGGAGGATCTGCGACAGGCGGCGCCGCGGCTGCGCGGCGCGCGCATCGGCACGGTGTTCCAGGACCCGGCGGCGGCGCTGAACCCGGCGCTCCGCATCGGCGCGCAGGTGGCAGAGCCGCTGGTGCAGCACCGCGGTCTCTCGCCGCGCGCCGCGCGTGCCCGGGCGGTGGAGTTGCTGGCGGAGATGGGCGTGCCGCACCCCGCCGCGGTGGCGGAGGCCTATCCGCACCAGCTCTCGGGCGGGATGAAGCAGCGCGCCGTCATCGCCACCGCGCTCGCCTGCGAGCCGGAGCTGCTGCTGCTGGACGAGCCCACCACCGCCCTCGACGTGACGGTGGAGGCGCAGGTGCTCGAGCTGCTGGAGCGACAGCGGGCGGAGCGCGGCGTCTCCCTGCTGCTGGTCAGCCACAATCTCGGCATCGTGGACCGGCTCTGCGAGGACCTCACCGTGCTCTACGCCGGGCGCGTGGTGGAGAGCGGCCGCGCGGCGGCGCTGCTGGCGGCGCCGCGCCACCCCTATACGCGGGGGCTGCTGGCCGCCCTGCCGCGGCCGGACCGCGCGCGGCGGGAGCGGCTGGTGCCGATCCCGGGCGGCCTGCCGGACCTGACCGTGACGGAGCCGGGCTGCATCTTCCGCCCGCGCTGCCCCTTCGCC
>DASQVL010000252.1:0-3760 GCA_035640795.1 Crenalkalicoccus sp.
CGATGCCGGCTTCGCCGCGGCGCGGGAGGCACAGCTCAGGGCCGAGGCCGCGCTGGACCAGGCGCGCGCGGCGGCCGAGGCGGTGGAGGCGCGCATCGCCGAGCGCCTGGGCGAGGGCGCGGCGCTGCCCGAGGCGGGCGAGCTTTCCGACGCCGCCGAGGAGCGCGCGCGGCGCAAGCTGGAGCGGCTGACCCGCGAGCGGGAGGAGATGGGCCCGGTGAACCTGCGGGCCGAGGCGGAGCTTGCCGAGCTGGAGGCGCGGATCGCCGGGATTGGCGCGGATCGGGACGACATCGCGGCGGCGCTCGCCAAGCTGCGCGGCTCGATCGGCCACCTGAACCGGGAGGGGCGGGAGCGGCTGCGCGAGGTGTTCGACCGGGTGGATGCGGAGTTCCGCGCGATCTTCACGCGGCTGTTCGGCGGCGGGCGGGCGCATCTGGCGCTGACCGGCAGCGAGGATGCGCTGGAGGCGGGACTCGAGATCTATGCGGAGCCGCCGGGGAAGAAGCTTTCGGCACTGTCGCTGCTCTCGGGGGGCGAGCAGGCGTTGACCGCGCTCTCGCTGATCTTCGCCGTGTTCCGCTGCCAGCCGGCGCCGGTCTGCGTCCTCGACGAGGTGGACGCGCCGCTCGACGACGCAAATGTGGAGCGCCTCTGCGACCTGCTGGAGGCGATGGCGGCACCGGATGCGGAGGGGCGGGCGACGCGCTTCCTGATCGTGACGCACCATCCGCTGACCATGGCGCGGATGCATCGCCTCTACGGCGTGACGATGCAGGAGCGGGGCGTGTCCCGGCTGCTGAGCGTGGATCTCGGGCGGGCGATGGAAATGGCGGAGGCGCCGCGGTCCGCGGGGTAGGCCCCGATTTCCCGGCCGGGAATCTTCCAGCCCGACCGGGCAAGCGCCAAGGAGAAAGGATCAAAAAAAGGATGGAGGGGGTCTTGGGGGAGGAAGTTCCCTTCCTCCCCCAAAGGCCACCCACGCCAAGCCACGCCAGTCTGGCGCTTACGGCGCTGCGCTGCCATGAGCGTGGCATGCCCTTCCGCTGGTTCGAAACCTTCCTGGATCCCGTGGCGCCACCGGGTCGCCCCGCGGCGCGTCTGCTCGGCCGCGCGGTGCCGGAGGACGCGCCGCCGCGCAGCCTCGTCGGCTTCTACTGGCACTTCATCTCACAGACGAAGCTGCTCTTCGTCCTGCTGTTCGGCGCCGGGCTGCTGGTCGCGCTGCTGGACGCCGCCATCCCGGCGATCATCGGGCGGCTGATCGCGCTGCTCTCCACCCACGCGCCGGAGCGGCTGTGGGCGGAGGCCTGGCCGAGCCTGCTCCTCATGCTGGCGATCGTGCTGATCGGCCGGCCGCTTGGGATCCTGGCGCAGAACCTGATCACCCAGCAGGGCATCAATGCCAACGTCACCAGCATGATCCGCTGGCAGGGCCACTGGCACGTCATCCGCCAGGGACTGCCCTTCTTCCAGGAGGACTTCGCCGGCCGCATCGCCAACCGGGTGATGCAGGCGGGCCCGGCGGTGCGCGAGAGCGTGGTGCAGGTGATCAACGCCGTATGGTACATCCTGGTCTACGGCACGGCGGCGCTCGGGCTGCTGGCAGGCGCGGACTGGCGGCTCACCCTGCCGATCCTGTTCTGGTTCGCGCTCTACGCCGCGCTGCTGCGCGTCCTGGTGCCGCGCATGCGCGAACGGTCGCGCCGCGCCTCCGAACAGCGCAGCCTGCTCACCGGCCGCGTGGTGGACAGCTACACCAACATCCAGACGGTCAAGCTGTTCGCCCGCGCGCGGGACGAGGACGAGTTCGCCCGCGTCGGCGTGGTGGCGCTGAACGAGGCCCTCCGGCGGCAGATGCGCCTGATCACGCTGAACGGCTTCGCCCTCGCCTCGCTGAACGCGGCGCTGCTCTCGGCCACCGCCGCCACCGGCGTGTGGCTGTGGATTCGGGGGGAGATCGGCCTCGGCGCGGTGGCGACGGCGCTGCCCATGGCCTGGCAGATCGCCAACGTCTCCGGCTGGGTCGCCATGAACGTCACCGCGATCTTCGAGAATCTCGGCGTGGTGCAGGAGAGCATGCACTCCATCGCCGTGCCGTCCACCGCACCCGACCCGCCCGGCGCGCGGCCGCTCCGCGTCACGCGGGGCGATATCCGGTTCGAGGGCGTGCATTTCGGCTACGGGCAGGGGGCGGGCGTGCTGCAGGGCCTCGACCTGCAGGTGGCGCCGGGGGAGCGGGTCGGGCTGGTCGGGCATTCCGGCGCGGGCAAGTCCACACTGGTGAACCTGCTGCTCGGCTTCTTCCGGCCCGAGGAGGGGCGGATCCTGATGGACGGGCAGGACATCGCCCGTGTCACGCAGGAATCGCTCCGCGCCGCGATCGGCGTGGTCACGCAGGACACCGCGCTGCTGCACCGCTCGATCGCCGACAACATCCGCTACGGAAGGCCGGAAGCGGATGCCGACGAGATCGCCGCGGCGGCGATGCGGGCGGAGGCGGACGGCTTCATCCGCGCCCTGCGCGACTGGCGGGGGCGGGAGGGCTACGCGGCGCATGTTGGGGAGCGCGGCGTGAAGCTCTCAGGCGGGCAGCGGCAGCGCATCGCGATCGCCCGCGTGCTGCTGAAGGACGCGCCCATCCTGGTACTGGACGAGGCGACGAGCGCGCTCGATTCCGAGGTGGAGGCAGCGATCCAGGAGCAGCTCGAGCACCTGATGGCGGGCAAGACGGTGATCGCGATCGCGCACCGGCTCTCCACCCTCTCGCGCATGGACCGGCTGGTGGTGCTGGGCCATGGGCGGATCATGGAGCAGGGGACGCATGCCGCGCTGCTGCGCCAGGGCGGGGTCTATGCCCGGCTGTGGCGGCAGCAGAGCGGCGGCTTCGTGCGGGAGGCGGGCGCCGCCGCGGCGGCGGGAGGCGGTTGATACACAAGTGGCCTCAGGCGCCGGCGCGGCCTGGGGCCGCTTGGCTCCGCGGCACTTGCCGCGGCGGCCATTCGGCCGCTCAGCCTGCTTCGCAGGCTGCGAAACAGGATCCATGCAGGGCGGCGTGATGCGGCGGGATCAGCCCCCGGCCGGCCGCAGCGCCGGCGCGGCCTGGATGACCGGCGCGGCGGCGGCCAGGATCGCCTCCCGCCCGCCGCCGACGGGCGGGTAGATGCGCCTGCCGTTGATTTCCCGCTTCACCGCCTTCGCCTCCGCGCCCTCCGCGACCAGCCGCGCCCGGTCCCAGCCCGAGGTGTAGACCGCGCCCCAGGGGCCGAGATCGAGCACCGTCACGTAGTCCGGGGCGGCGAAGGCCACCATCGCGTCCTCCCGCCCGAGGAGCTCGCAGGCGGCGTTGTGGCCGGCGAGGCGGCCCATCGGGCGGGCGTGCTGGCAGGACATGACCGTCTCGTGCCCCGCGGCATCGGCCGCGGCGCAGGCGATGTCGCCCGCGGCGAAGATCCCGTCCGCGCCCTGCACCCGGAGGAAGGCATCGACGCGCAGCCGGCCGAGGCGGTCGCGCGGGACGGCGGCGGGCAGCGCGGCGGCGAGCGGGCTCGCGCGCATGCCGGTCGCGCAGATCACCGTCCGGGCCGGAATGCGCGTGCCGTCGCCGAGGGTGACGCCCGCTTCGTCCACCGCGCGGACCGCGACGCCGCCCTGCGTCTCCACCCCGGCGGCCTCGAGCGCCGCGCGGATCGCGGGCATCGCCGCCCCGCCCATCGTCGCGCCCACCTCCGCCCCGCGGTCGAGCAGCCGCACACGCACC
>DASQVL010000253.1:0-5187 GCA_035640795.1 Crenalkalicoccus sp.
TGTTCCTGTGTCATCTCCGGGGTCTCCGTCCCGCCGGTGGGCGGGGCGCGGTCCTTGCCTCTGGCTCGGACCGCGCCCCGCCCACCGGCTCCATCCTTCGGAAACCAACACAGAATGTCAGATCAAGTCTCAGCTAGTGCAGTAGATTGTATCGTCTATGGTGGCCACGTGTGCCTCTCTGCTGGGCGCTCATTGCCCGCCGGAGAATTCCTAAACGCCTTCGAAACTTCATGCCACCCATAGCCGGACGGGTTCTGTCAGCGCTCGCACCAAACCTGACGCCGTGAGGTCATGGCCAGATTCCGGTACGCCGCTTCGAGAATGGCAAGCGCGCTGGTGGCGCGACGGAGGTGAAGCAGGCGACGGCGACGGGCAGGGACGTGTTGGTTGTGGCGGGTACAGGGGCGGAGGAAATGGCGGATACAGATAGGCACAGCGGCCGCGAACTTTCAGGGGCATCGTCAACTTGTTGGACCCGAGGTGACGGCGCTGGCTGGGATGCGACGTCGGTGACGTGACGCTCAGGCCGTAGCAGCGACGCTGCTGATGTCGGCCCACACCTCGAACGCACGCGCCCTGGCGATGCGGTACTCGCTGGCGGTGACGTGGTCGCGGCGAAGGTGGAAGAGGTTGTTGATCTGACCGTGGGCGGAGAGAAACCGCTGGGCCTGCCGCGCCGACTTGAAGCGCTTCATCTGCCGTTCTCGTCGGCGCGTCGGCTGGTGCGAATTCTCCGCCCGGTTGTTGAGCCCCTTGTGCTGGCGGTGCTCGACACCGGGCATCAGCTCTGCCTTCGCCGCGCTGTAGCTGGCGAGCTTGTCGGTGATCATGACGCGCGGCGCTCGATGGCTATCGATGCAGCAATGAATTTCGCAAAACGGATTAGTTCTTTATCCACAACATATACAGCCTTTTGCTCCTGCATTTCATCTCTTGCGTCCCCAAGCTCTGATCGGCACCATTTGCATTTCACCGCATCGTCTTTAACGTCTTCTTTACGATAAGGGCAGGTTTTCATTTGCTTTGCACGCTCCGGCGATTGAATGTGGCCTATTCTGACCGAGGTCACACCATCACTGCTCAGCCGCTCTCGATTACAACCGCACGCAGGCCGCTAGGCAGTGTCGGCGCCTGAACCTCGCGACCGACAACGTTTAGGTGCGCGTCGAAGCTTCATGATGGCTCCACCGTCACCTCGATCGTCGTCGCCCGCCGCGGCCCTTGCCATGGATCGCCTCGCACGACCTCTATCCGCGCCCGGCCCCGCGCACGCGCCAGGAACAGCACCGCATCCGGCCCGCCTGCGGCCGTCAGCACACCACCATCGGGCGCGAGAGAGGCAGCGCCGAAGACGCCCAGCGCCTCCACCGCCGCCTTCCCCGAGACCACGGCCCCGCCGGTCGCGCGCACCAGCAGCAGATCCCCCGCCCGCAGGGTGACCGCAGGCGGGAGCGGCTGCTGGGAGGAGACGTCGATCAGCCGGGGCATGGCTCCCGCCGATGTCGTCGAGCCCGGTTCAGCGAAAGTGTGCCTCGTCGGGCTCCACGTCGTCGCGTGGATCCCAGTCCTCCGCGCGGGACGGGGCGTGCGCGGGCATGGCGTCATCCTCTCTGTCGCGCCCGTTCGGCGAGGCGCCGACCCCCGCGCCCGTGCGCGGGTAGATGCGCCCGCAGAAGGCGGCGTCGGTCGCGTTGATGTCGAGCCCACCGCGGATCGGCTTGCCGTCCCGCGTGATGGAGCCGGGCAGCTGGTAGCACATGATCGAGTCCTGGTCGGGCGGCGTGCCGACGATGGAGCGGTCGTCGAGCGGCGTCAGAACCTGCTGGTCCACCGTGGCACGGTCCCAACGGTCATTCTGCCAAAAGTAGGCGTAGGCCTTCTGGCGGTCGATGCGCGCGATCAGCTCCTTGCGCATGTGCTCGTGCGGGAAGCCGAGCGTGTGGCCCGCCTCATGCCGGATGACGCGGTAGAACTCGCTATCCGGCGTGTTCATCGTGAAGTTCTCGAGGTTCATGGTCTGTCGGTCCCGCGGGATGTGCAGGATGTCGGTGCCGAGGTAGGACCAGTAGCCGCCGCCGCCCCGCGAGATCCGCACCTCCCCGACCCCGCGCGTCTCGACGAAGGAGATGCAGCTCGAGCGGCTCCAGGCGTTCAGGTGGCTGAGGATGCGCTGGCGCAGCTCGGGGGGCGTGGTCTCCATGAAGCTGACCGTCAGCTGGCGCGGCTTCGGGCCCCAATACTTCGCGGTGAGCACGGCGATGCGCAGCGGTTCCATGACGTCGCTGCTCAGGCCCAGGCTGGCCATGGCGGCGATGTTCGGCCCGTTGGCCGGGTTGATCCGCATCGCGGTCTGCGCCGCCCTCTCCTGCAGCCGCTCCGGCAGCTGCCTGACCGAGCAGCCGATGTCCGGGCCCATGGCGGCGCCGAGGTCCTCATTCCTGCGGCCCCCGGCGTGGTGGTCGTGGTCGTCCCCGAGGTGCTGCGACGCCCTCTCGGCGATCCGGGCGATCTCGGCGAGTGCCCGGCGAAGCTCCTGCTCACTGCTGCCGCTCATCCGCGTTCCTCCTGACGCCGCGTCCTGCGGCTCCTTCGGGCCGCGCGGCGTCGGCCGCGGCCCGTCGCCGGTGGAGCTCGCGCAGCGAGGCCTGCCGCAGGCACATCCGCCCGCCGCGCTCCTCCCAGTTCCCGCCCGCGCGCGCCTGCTTGCGGTGCGCCTCCGCGCGGTCCGGGTCCGCCACGCTCTTCCGGATGACGTAGCGGAACCGCCCGTCGGCCCCGATGACCGCTGTCGCGCCGCCCAGGAACTCGACGGGCGGCCGCCCGGGCACGGCGAGCCAGCGGCGCTGCATGATCTCGGCGACCAGGTCGAAGGCGACCGCCTTGTCGGGCCCGATGCGGCGGAGCGACCGGACCGAGCAGACCTCGGCCGGCTCGACCCGGTCCCCGCGCAGGTCCGGGTCCCCCGGCAGGGCACAGCCGAACTCCCGCGCGATGCCCGGCCGCATGACGTAGGCCCCGAGCGCCTCCGCCTGCCGCCGCAGCTCGGCCGCGCCAGCCGCGCGGCCGGGGTCGCCGGCGAAGCGGAGGTTGGCGAAGTGCAGCGCCTCGATCGGCGCCAGTCGCAGCTGCGGCGACCGCCAGAGCAGTGAATCCTCGGAGAGGCTCTGCGCGTCTTCGGGGTAGATGCCCCGCCGGGCGAAGGCATCGATCAGCGCCTCCCGGTAGGCCAGCGGGTCGTCCGGAACCAGGTCGTAGTCGGCGGTGACCATGGCCCGCAGGTACTCGCCGAGGCGCAGATCCATCGGCGGGCAGTAGTCGATGGCGCGCACGCAGACCGAGAGGAACTGCTGCGCCAAGCGACTTGCCTCGTGCGCCAGCGCCTCGGCCAGCTCGGGGTCGGAGGTGCCGTGGGGCGCGTGCTGCGCGAGACGTCGGTAGACCGCGGTCTTGCGGCGGAAGACGGTGCCGAAGGCCTCGAACACGGCGGAGACCAGCACGGTGCCGAGCGCGTGCGGCTCCGTTCCCGCCTCCTTGTACGACCTTGGCCGCTCATCCGCGCCGCTGCCGCGCATGCCCGTGAAGTCGATGGCGGTGCGCAGCGGCCCTCGCTGGCCGGTGGTCTGCCCGAACTGCGCGGCGACCGAGAGGAGCAGCGCGTCGCGCGCGGGGTCGCCATCCGAGCGCTCGATCGCCGCGCGGACCACGTCGCGGTAGGAGAAGCGCGTGAGGATGGCAACCAGGTCGGCGAAGCCCTCGTGGAAGGCCGCGACGTCCGGGTGGGTGGGGAACAGGAAGTGCCGCCGCAGCCCATCTAGGAGGGCATGCGTCGTCTCGTGCACCACGATGTCGTGCGAGAGGCAGGTGTGCACGCGGCCGAAGGGCAGGTTGCGGCCGCCGACCGAGGCTGCGGCGTCGTAGTAGCCGAAGCACAGCTCCCCAGTCTGCGGCCGGTAGCAGGCGTTCTCCTCCTTGAAGGCGTGTGGGCGGATGCGGAGGATCGGCCGATCCTCGCCGGGTCGGGGGTGGAAGCCCCAGGACGGGTCGCGGCCGAGCGCGCTGCGGAACACGTTGTAGGTCGAGGCACAGACGGCGTAGGCCATCTGCTGGCGGAACTTCACGTCGGAAATCGAGGGCTCCCGGCCGTTGCGGATTAGAGTCTTGCGGTCGTCGAGGTCGAGCGGCTGCTCCTCTTCTCCCGTGGTCTCGTCCCAGTCCACCACTTCGAGCACGGCGCCCTTCGGGCCGGGCTTCAGGTCCTCGTAGGGCAGGTTGATGGTGGCGACCGCGCCGTCCAGCCGGCTTGCCGAGGGATCCAGCGCGAAGATGCGCAGCGGCCGGTAGACCGGATCTTCGGGCTTCCGCTGGTAGGGCACGACGGCGGCCGCGCCCAGGAAGACGGGATCCACGGTGAAGTAGTCGCCGTCCGGCGGTTCGGAGCGGCGCGGCGCCGTGCCGTCGAGCGCGCCGCGCGTCCTCGCCGCGGCGGCATTCGGCTCGGTCGTGTCAGCGGGCGGGAGCGCTTCGGACGGCATCGGCGCGGCCCTTCGGCCGCCCAGGCGGCACGACCGAGTTTGGCGGACGGCGTCGCCATGGCAGACGCAGGTCGGCCCGTGCTGGATTAGACCCTCGTGCCATCAGGCAAAGAATCCCTTCAGGAACCCACAGCGGCTGCTGTCCCCCAGCACGGCAGAGCGCCTCGCTCCGGTCACGCCTATGGACGCAAGGTCGACCACAGCCGCCCTCACATACCTGCATCTTTTTGCCTGAATAGTGAACACACATGCATTGCTTGCCTGCTGTGCGCCAAATCACACGTCACGCCTCAGTAATGGAACGCAGCGGCCTCCCGATGGCCAGGCAGCCCACCGTGCGGATCGTTGCCGCCTTTGTGCGGCCCTCAAGCTCTTCCCCGCTGTTGCTCATGACAGCCGGATCCGCTCACGCCGCCATCCGACAGTGATCACCCGCCCGTCGTCGGCGCAGACGACGTAGGCGTCGAGGAGTTCCTCGATCGCGCCGTAGATGCGGCCGCCGAGCTCGCGGCGGGGCACCGTCAAGTTGAGCGAGGGTTGGCGGTCGGAGCCGTATCCGGCAGACGCCCGGAATGAGCTCTCCGGCCGCCAAGTCGCCCTTTGCCGGTTACCGGTTCCCGGTCGAGGTCATCAGCCAGGCGATCTGGCTGTATTT
>DASQVL010000254.1:0-3112 GCA_035640795.1 Crenalkalicoccus sp.
GGGCAAGCGCCGCGGAGAATGGATCAGAAAAAGGATGGTGGGGGCTTGGAGGAGGAAGTTCCCTTCCTCCCCCAAAGGCCACGCACGCGATGCGCGCCAGCGCAATTGCCGTTGCAGAACCGCCGCGCTATCCGGGACAGCTTGGCGGCGCACCGGCGTCGCCCCTCCGGAGAGGACCGTGACCCCGATCGAGCATATCCGCACCTGGCTGCCCGAACTCACCGTCTGGCGCCGCGACTTCCACGCCCACCCTGAGACCGGCTTCGAGGAGCTCCGCACCAGTGCCCTGGTCGCCGAGCGTCTCGCCGCCTGGGGCATAGAGGTGCACCGCAACATCGGCCGCACCGGCGTGGTCGGCGTGCTGCGCTGCGGCAACGGCCAGCGCCGCATCGGCCTGCGCGCCGACATGGACGCGCTCGACATGCCGGAGGAGAACGGCTTCGCCCACCGCTCCACCCATCCCGGCAAGATGCATGGCTGCGGGCATGACGGGCACACCACCATGCTGCTCGCCGCCGCGCGCTACCTCGCGGAGACGCGCCGCTTCGACGGCACCGTCCACTTCATCTTCCAGCCCGCCGAGGAAGGCCAGGGCGGCGCGCGCGCGATGATCGCGGAGGGGCTGTTCGAGCGCTTTCCCTGCGATGCCGTCTATGGCATCCACAACCGCCCGGGCCTGCCGATCGGGCAATTCGGGCTCCGCGCCGGCGCCATGATGGCGGGCGCCGCCTTCTTCGACATCACGCTCATCGGCAAGGGCGGCCATGGCGCGCGGCCGGAGAACACGGTGGACCCGGTGCTCTGCGCCGCCCAGCTCGTCTCCGCCCTGCAGGGCGTCGTCGCCCGCAATGTCGCCCCGGCCGAGGCCGCGGTGCTCAGCGTCACCGGCTTCACCGCCGGCACCGCCTACAACGTGATCCCGGAGCGGGTCGCGCTGCGCGGCACGGTGCGCGCCTTCCGCGTGGAGACGATGCGGCTGGTGGAGGCGCGCATGCGCGCTCTTGCCGAGAGCATCGCCACCGGCTTCGGCGCGCGCGCCGAGCTCAGCTTCCGCGAGATCGCGATCCCCACGGTGAACACGGCGCGGGAGGCCGATCTCGCCGGCGACGCGCTCGCCGGCCTGGTGGGCGAGGCGGCGGTCGAGCGGGAGCGCGCGCCGGTCATGGGTTCGGAGGATTTCGCCTACATGCTGGCGGAGCGGCCGGGGGCCTATTTCGTGGTGGGCAACGGCATCGGCGATGCCGGCGGCTGCGACGTGCACAATCCGCGCTACGACTTCAACGATGCCGCCATCCCCTACGGCGCCGGCGGCCTCGCCGCGGTGGCGGAGCGGGAGCTGCCACGGCTCGGCGGATAGGGCGGAGGCGGACAGGGCGGATCGCGGACCGGCGTGGACGCCCGGACGCGAGCGGTTTCCGCGGGCGCAGGCGCGTGGAAGCCGCCGCGACCAGCGGCCAGCGGCCGGCGAACCGGAGCGGCGGCAGCACGTTGCCACCCCGCGGCCGATTCCCGGCCGGGAGAGCGGCCCGCAGGCATGTCCGACCCCACCCCATTGCCCCGGCGGGGGCTGCACCCGGCCGGGACGTCGTCGGGCTCCGCGCTCGCGACGCTGCAGGTCGGACTGATCGTCGTCGCCATCCTGTATTTCGCGCGGGACCTGCTGATCCCGCTCGTCCTCGCCGTCCTGCTCTCCTTCGTCCTCGCCCCGCTGGCGCGGCTGCTGCGCCGCGCCGGGCTGCCGCGTGTCGCCGGCGTGCTGCTCGCCGTGCTGGTGGGCTTCGCCCTGCTCACCGGCGTCGGTACGCTGGTCGGGCAGCAGATCACCCAGCTCGCCGGCAACCTGCCCGGCTACCAGTACACCATCTCCCGCAAGCTCGCGGGGCTGCAGGTGGCGGGCGGCCTGGTGGACCGCATCAACGGCACGCTGGCCGAGATGGGCCGCAGCATCCGCCCGGCCGAGCCCCAGAGCCCGCCGCCCGCCAGCCCCTCCGCCGACCCGCAGCCGGAGGAGCCGAAGCCGGTCCCGGTCGTCATCCGCACCCAGCCGCCCACCGCCTTCGAGGTGGTGGAGCAGGTGGCGCAGCCGATGCTCGGGCCCCTGGCGACGGCGGGCTTCGTCCTCATCCTGGTGATCTTCATCCTGCTGTACCGGGAGGATCTCCGGGACCGCTTGATCCGCCTGGCCGGGGCGCGCGACCTGCATCGGACCATGGCGGCGATGGACGACGCGGCCTACCGCCTCTCCCGCTACTTCCTCGCGCAGACCGGGCTGAACGCCGGCTTCGGCCTGTTCATCGCGGCCGGGCTCTGGCTGATCGGCATCCCGAACCCGCTGCTCTGGGGGGTCATCGCCGGGCTGATGCGCTTCGTGCCCTTCATCGGCAGCTGGATCGCGGCGCTGTTCCCGGTGCTGCTGGCGCTCGCCGTGGACCCGAGCTGGACCAGCCTGGTCGCCGTGCTGCTGCTGTTCGGCCTGACCGAGCCGCTGATGGGCCAGGTGTTCGAGCCGCTGCTCTACGGCCACTCGACCGGCCTCTCGCCCTTTGCGGTGATCGCGGCCGCGACCTTCTGGACCTGGCTCTGGGGCCCGATCGGCCTGCTGCTCTCGGTGCCGCTCACCGTCTGCCTGGTGGTGCTGGGCCGGCACGTGGACCGGCTGGAATTCCTCGAGGTGATGCTCGGCAGCCGCCCGCCCCTCGACCCGGAGGAGACCTTCTACCAGCGGGCGCTGGCCGGCGATGTCGACGCGCTGGTGGAGCAGGCTGAGCGCCGCCTGCGCGAGAAGCCGCTGCCCGCCTATCTGGACGAGGTGGCGCTGCCGGCGCTCCGCCTCGCCCAGGAGGACGTCGTGCACGGCGTGCTGACGCCCGAGCGGCAGGAGGTGCTGCGCGCCAGCATCGAGACGCTGACCGACGACCTCGCCGATGCCGAGGAGCCGGCGCCGCCGGAGAGCGAGGCGCCGCCCGCCCTGCCGGTGGCCTGGCAGGCGCCGGGCGCGGTGCTCTGCCTGCCCGGCCGCGGTCCCTTCGACCCGGTGCTTGCCGCGGTGTTCGGCCACCTGCTGACCCGCCGCGGCTTCGGCGTGCAGGTGGGCGGCGGCGCGGCCGGCCCC
>DASQVL010000255.1:0-3459 GCA_035640795.1 Crenalkalicoccus sp.
CGTTTCTTCACCACCTCCACCTGCACCGTCTTGCTGCGGCCGTGGCTGAAGCTCTGGCGCACGCTGCCCGCGTCCACCGTCTTGCCCAGCTCCAGCCGGCCGCCCGCAGGCCGAAGGCTCAGCCGGCTCTTGCCCGCGTCCTGCTCGTTCTGGTCGCTCATCCGCCGATCCGAACCCGATCCGTCTTCCGCCATGCCCATCCGTTGCAGGGCAGTCCCGAGAGGGACATGCCGCATATCACGCCCCCGCGCCGCACCGCGCCGCGCGGGTCACCCATTCGTCACCGCCGCACCTTCCCCCGAAGGCGCCGCAAACCCGGCGAGGCGCGCCGCCTCCGCCGCGATGGACCTGGCCAGCCGCCCCGGCGCGATGCCCACATGCACCACATGGTCGCGCCCGAACACGCCCGCCAGCATCGCCGCGGGCAGCGGTGCGACCACCGGCACCTCCCGCCCGCCCAGCAGCCGGTCCCGCTCCGCCCTGCTGCCGTCAGCGGCTTCCACCAGCAGCCCCACCCTGCCGGCTCGCAGCCATTCGCGCACTGCCTCCCGCCCGCACACCGCCTGGCCGCCCCGGCGGGCGAAGCCGATGAGGTCCCGTACCCGGCGCTTCAGGCCGTCCTCGATCTGCGTGCGAAGGTCGGGGGGCAGAAGCACTGCAGCGCGGGCCGCCTTGGCAAAGGCCCCGCGCTTCAGCGCGCGTTCTAGCACATCGGCCCTGGCGCTCAACCACATTCCCCGACCGGGCAGCCGCCCCGCCAGGTCCGGCACCAGGGTCCGGTCCGGGCCCAGCACGAAGCGGATCATGCGCTCCTTCGGCTGCTGCTCGCGCGTCACGACGCAGCGGCGCAGCGGGCCGCGCTCCGGCTCCTCTTCGGCCGGGGCGTCGGGCAACCCGGTCTCAGGCGGTGCGGTCGTCGTGCTCCGCCTCCTCCGGCGCGGCCTCCGCCGTCCCGGCCGGGGCCGCTTCCGGCGCCGTGCCGTCGTCGAACCAGTGGCGCCGCGCTTCCATGATCACGGCGTTCGCCGTCTCCTCGTCGATCGCGTCCGCCCCCAGGATCTCGATCAGCTCGTCCGAGGCGAGGTCGGCCAGGTCATCCAGCGTCTTCACGCCCTTCTCGCCGAGCGCCACCAGCATGGAAGGCGTGAAGCCGCCCACCTCGGCGACCGCATCCTCGACGCCCATGTCGCGGCGCTTCGTGTCCAGCTCCTCGTCGCGGCGGGCGAGCCAGGCCTCGGCGCGGCGCTTCAGCTCGGCCGCCACGCTCTCGTCGAAACCCTCGATCTCGGCGAGTTCCTCGTCCTCCACCGCGACGATGTCCTCGACCGAGGTGAAGCCCTCGGTCACCAGGAGGCCCGCGATCACGTCATCCACGTCCAGCGCCTCGACGAACAGGCCGCTCCGCTTGCGGAACTCCTCCTGCCGCCGCTCGCTCTCCTCCGCCTCGGTCAGGATGTCGATGTCCCAACGCGTGAGCTGGGAGGCGAGGCGGACGTTCTGGCCGCGGCGGCCGATGGCGAGGCTGAGCTGCTCGTCGGGCACCACCACCTCGCAGCGGCGGGCATCGTCGTCCAGCACCACCTTCGTCACCTCGGCGGGTGCGAGGGCGTTGACGATGAAGGTCGCCTGGTCGGGCGACCAGGGGATGATGTCGATCTTCTCGCCCTGCAGCTCCGCCACCACCGCCTGCACGCGGGAGCCCCGCATGCCGACGCAGGCGCCCACCGGGTCAATCGAGCTGTCGCGGGAGATGACGGCCATCTTCGCCCGGCTGCCCGGGTCGCGCGCCACCGCCTTGATCTCGATGATGCCGTCGTAGATCTCCCGCACCTCCTGCGCGAAGAGCTTCGCCAGGAAGCCGGGATGGGTGCGGGACAGGAAGATCTGCGGGCCGCGGGGTTCCTCGCGCACATCATAGATGTAGGCGCGTACGCGGTCGCCGGTGCGCATCGCCTCGCGCGGGATGGTCTCGTCCTTGCGCAGCAGCGCCTCGGCCCGGCCGAGGTCCACCATCATGTTGCCGTACTCGGTGCGCTTGACGATGCCGCTGACGATCTCGCCCACGCGGTCCTTGTACTCGTTGAACTGCTTGCTGCGCTCGACCTCGCGCACCCGCTGCACGATCACCTGCTTGGCGGTCTGCGCGGCGATGCGGCCGAAGTCGATCGGCGGCAGCGGGTCCACAATGAACTCGCCCACCTGGATGCCAGGGCGGATCTTCTGGGCGATGCGCAGCGGGATCTGCGTCGCCTCGTTCTCCACCGGCTCCTCCTCCACCACCTCGGTCCAGCGGGAGAGGCGGACCTCCCCGGTCTTGCGGTCGATGGTGGCGCGGATGTCCTTCTCGTGCCCGTACTTGGCGCGCCCGGCCTTCTGGATGGCCTGCTCCATCGCCTCCAGCACCTCGTCGCGCTCGATCATCTTCTCGCGCGCGACGGCGTCGGCGACCTGCAGCAGTTCCGGGCGGGCGATGGCGACGTCCACGGCCATGTCCTCAGTTCCTCTTGGCGTCCGCGGCAGTGGCCGCGATCAGTTCATCGGTCAGCACCAGCTTGGCGCGGCGGATATTGCCGCGCGGGAAGGCGAGCTCCGTCCCATCCTCGAGCCTGAGGCGCGCAGATGCGTCGTCGGCGCCGAGCACGACGCCCTTGAAGCGGCGCCGGCCATCGACCGGCACTTCCAGCTCCACGTTGGCGACATGCCCAGCGTAGCGCTGCCAGTCCTTGACCCGCGTCAGCGGGCGGTCGATGCCGGCCGAGGAGACCTCCAGCGACCAGGGGCCGCGGATCGGGTCTTCCACGTCCAGCACGGCGCCGAGGGCGTGGCTGATCGCCTCGCAATCCTCCACCGTGAAGGCCGCGCCATCGGCGCGGTCCGCCATCACCTGCACGGTCGGCCGCTCCTTGCCGCTCACCTGCACGCGGACGAGCTCGTAGCCCATGTGCTCGAGCGTCGGCGCCACGGCGTCGGCGATGCGGCCCTCCAGGCCCTCGTGCTGCGGTCGTTCGATGGTGCCCAAAAACAAAAAAGGCGGCCCGTGAAGGCCACCCCCCGTGAAACCGGATGGTGATTTTCGTCTGGAAAGATAGGCAGACGGGGGACCGGGTGCAAGTGGTTGGTCGTGGATCCCCCAAGATCCTCCAGCCTCTTTCTGATCTTTTCAGTGGAGTGCGGCCCCGGGCCGCTGGCGTCAAACCGAACCCGGTTTCTCGCTTCGGCCGGGAAGGAGCCGCCTCTCCGCCCCGGCCACGGCCCTACGCCCGACACCAGCCGGACCCCGTCAGACCCGCCGCGCCTCCCAGTACAGCGGCCGCCTTCCCTCCCGCAGCGCCTTCGCCTCGTACCGCGTCGGCGGCCAGCCCTCCGGCCGCGCCGCCGCCGGCGGCGGCAGCTCGAACAGCGCCGACCCCGCGAACACCTCCGCCACCCAGGCCTGGTAGGTCGGATCGTCGCTGGCGA
>DASQVL010000256.1:0-3128 GCA_035640795.1 Crenalkalicoccus sp.
GCGAAGGTGGAGGCGTCGGGGACGGTCGGGCCCGAGGCGATCACGGCCGGGTCGTCGCCGGGCACGTCCGAGATCAGCAGGGTCACCACGCGCGCCGGATGCGCCGCGGCGGCGAGCCGGCCTCCCTTGATGGCGGAGAGGGTCATCGTCGGGTCTCCGTGTAGGACCCGACCCCGCGCCGGGTCCTACGACCCGAAGCCCCGCCGATCGCCGGTCAGGGTGCGTGCGCCGCGGCGGCACAGCCGTTCATTCGCTCTCTTCGACGGCGAAGTGAAGCGACTTCCAAGCGTGACGGATTGAGCGTTCTCAGGGTGGTTTTCCCCTTCGCCCTGATCGCCGGCGTGATGCTGCTCGGGCCGGGGCCGGCCGCGATCTTGAACTACACCATGCTGCTCTGGGCTTCGCTGCTCGCAGTACCGGTGCTGGGCGAGCGGCTGGGCCGCCGCACCTTGGCAGCGCTCGGCGCTGGGCTCGCGGCTGTGCTGCTGGTGCTGGCCGGCACCACGGGGCCCGGAGGCCCGAGCGGTCTTGGCCTCAACACACCGGCCTCACTGCCCGCCGCGAACCGGTGGGGGGCCCATTGCTGCGGCGCCGCCGCGGGTGTCGTCGTCGTCTTCGTTGCCGAAGAGGTGGGAGTGTGGCGGCAGCGTCCCCCCGGGCTGGATGGTGTCGGTCGAGGCTGCGGTGGCGAGCCAAGCGGGGTGACCGTCTCGGTAGATGACGTGGTGGATGGAACTGTAGGACAGCAGGGAGGCCGCGAGCGCGACGGCGAGGCCTGCGGGCACGCGCAGCAGGGCGCGGCCGAGCCGGGGCGCGGTGTACCGCTCGCCGCCGCCGGCGTTGGCGGCGACCAGCAGCAGCGCCGCCAGTATCGTGGCGTGGCCGATCAGGTCGGTGCGGCCGAACGGGAAGACAGCGGCGGCCATCAGCGCGAAGAGCCCTAGGGCTGAGAGCCGGCGTACCAGCGGCGACCAGAGGAGGCCGAAGGCGAGGGCGAACTCCGCGACGCCGCACATGGTGGTGAAGGTCGGGAACGGCAGCCCCAGGGCGAGGTACGGCTTCTTCTCCAGGAGCGGCGTGAACCAGGCCGGGTAGCCGAACTTCTCCATGCTGGACCACATCAGGGCGATCGCAACGGCCCAGCGCAGCGTGTCGAACCGCTTCGAGCGCCAGCGCTCGGTGCGCAGGCTTGCCAACCACAGGTACCCCGCCAGGCCGATGCCGAGGGCAACGTAGTCCAACATGTGGAACAGGTCGTAGTCGGCCAGCGCGAAGCACCACAACCCCACGATGCCGATCGCCGCGACCTTGTAGAGGCGGTGCGAGAACAAGCACAGGGCGATGCCGAGCTGGACCCAGGCCACCCAGGGGGCTCCGGTCAGCAAATCGGGTGTGAGGATGGTGGTGCCGACCGCGAACAGGGCGACGAAGAAGGCGCCGACGACACAGAGCATGAAGCGGTCGGCCTGCATCCTGAGCGGCGCGGTCCTCCGGTCCAGCGCCGCGGTCAGGGCGCGGCCCACGGCACGGTCCTCGAGCGCCGCAGCGGCGAGGAAGGCCGCGAGCACGAGCGCGACGGCGGCCCAGAAGGCCGGGAGCGAGAGCGTATCCCGCACCGGCACCTGTGCGGTGGACACGTCGTACGGCTCGAACCACTTGACGTGCGCCAGGGCGCCGGCCGTAGACCAGACGAGCCCGGCGGCGGCTCCGGCCGCCAGGCCGGCGAGCCGACGCGTCGCCGCGGTCGTCGAATGGGACGGGCCCGCGGCTCGCCGCGGCCGATCACCCTGGCTGGATCGCATGGGTCCGGACGAGGCCGAGGACCGGTGCAGCCCCTCGGTCGCATGGTGCGCAAGACGTGGTCTCCGGTTCGGGGGACCGGGGTCCCGCAGGTCGTTCAGCCACGCCCGCGACCGCGGCGGCTCGGGCGCGATCCAGCATCGCCGCGCGCCGGCCCAGGCCCTCCGCGGCGAACGGCCCAGGACCGTGAAGGGCGCAGGGCGCCGGCCCGCGTCCGAGACGCAGAGGGGCGCGGCGCTGCGCGTCTTGATGGCCTGCATTCGCTTCCTCCTTGGGCCGCCGGCACGCCGCGTCGGCGGGCGGATCAAGGTGCCGCGGGCGGCGCCTCCAGGTCCTTGGCACGCGTGCTTCGGAGGTTGAAACTTTTTTCTCTATTCGGGGCGCATGGTGCAACCGCTTCTAACGGACATTCCCCGGATGGCTGCCGATTTCGTCGGCTTGGAGCGAAGGGCAACCATCGCCTGCCCCCTTCAGCAACAATTTCGTCAGTCGGGACGGAGCCGGGACCGCTACTGCGAGGGATGACCTCTGAGGCGGCGGGGATTCACCCCCGAAATTCGTTCCTCGGGCGCACCTCGCCCACCAACGTCCCGGCACGCCGGCCGCTGCGCCGACCCTCAGCATCGCGCTGCCGGCGATGGACGCAGCGCCGCGACGGCGGCCAGGATCTCGTGGAACATGTCCCGCGGCACCATCACCTCGGCCATCTGGAAGACCACCGAGCGGCCGTGCCGGACGATCCTGGCGCCGATCTTCACCAGCCGCTCGCGCAGCGTGGTCAGCGACCACTGCTTGACCTCGTCGGGCAGTGCCAGGGTGCGCAGGAAGTTGCCGAGGTTGTAGGCCAGCGCGTGCAGCTGCAGGCGCACCGCGTTGGCGGCGAAGCGGCGGCACGACAGCCGTGTCCAGGTCACGGCGCCCTTTGCCCTCTCTGATCTACCGCTCGGCAGTGCCGCGCTGGTTGTAGAACGCAATCACCCGCTCGGCCGGGCGCGTCATGTTGGGGGCGATGAACCCGACCCGCGGATACAGCTCACCCGGGTGCCACTCGACCTTCGCCACCACCGGGCACGGCCTGGTCCAGGATCCGGCCCGGTAGCTGAAGCTGGCGTGGTAGCGGCGCACCTCATGCGGGGGGCGGCCGACCGGACGCCTGAGTAGCCAGCCGATGCTCTCCTGCAAGACTGAGCTCGACTTTGCCGCTCATGCCGCGTAGCAGGCGAGGTCCGTCAGGCGGTCGATTACGGTATGTGGGACTTTCTCGGCCTCGCCGTCCGACGTGGACGCGCGGAAAGCTTCGTGGGCCCAGATCGTCCTCCGCACCGCCG
>DASQVL010000257.1:0-6557 GCA_035640795.1 Crenalkalicoccus sp.
TCGAGCGGCCGGTGGCGCCCGGACCGCTCGGCGCGCTGCTGCCGCGCATCGCGCACCACATCGCGCACACGCCGATCCGGGCGCGCGGCACGTTCGGCGGCAGCCTCGCCCATGCCGACCCCGCGTCCGAATGGTGCGCCACGGCGCCGCCCACCACGCGGAGCGCCACAACGGCCATGGCCAGCGCGTAGTCGCCGGCGCGGCGGCTGAACTCGGCGAAGCCGCAGCGCCATTCCGGCCCCAGCAGCGGGAGCCGCACCTCGACCAGCAGCTCATCCGCCCGCAGCGCCGTGGTGAAGACACCGACGAAGAAGTCCCGCGCCGGGATCGCGCGCTCCCCGGCCGCGCTGCGCGCCAGCATCACCGCGTCCAGCGCCAATGCGGTCGCGCACCATTCCGAGGCCGGGTCGGCATGCGCCAGGCTGCCGCAGAAGGTGCCGCGCAGGCGGATCGGCGGATGCGCGATGTGGTGCGCGATGCGCGGCAGCAGCGCGCCGAGCGGGCCCTCTGCCACCGGCCGCTCGAAGCGCGCATGCCGCGCGAGGGCACCGATGCGCAGCCACCCCTTCTCCGCGACCAGGTGATCGAGGCCCGCGACGCGGTTGATGTCCACCAGGAAGCCGGGGCGCGCCATGCGGAAATTCATGGCCGGCACCAGGCTCTGCCCGCCGGCCAGAACCTTGGCGTCCTCGCCCTGCGCGGCGAGCAGGGCGAGCGCCTCCTCCACGCCCCGCGGCGCCGCGTAGTCGAAGGCGGCCGGCTTCACAGCGGGCGCAGCATGGAGCGGGCCTCCATCGGCCCGCGCACCACGCCCTGCGCCACGGCGATGTCGATGAACTTCTGGAAGTCGGCGATGTCGGTCGCCGTCAGGTCGCGTGCCATGCGGAAATCCAGCATCGGCACCGCCTCCGCCAGATCGGGCGGCACGTTCATGTGGCTGGCGAAGAGCGTGCGGACCGAGGGATCCTCGCCGATCATCTTCAGCGCCGCCGCCCAGGCCGCCGCGAAGCGCTGCGCCGCCTCCGGCCGCGCCTCCAGGAAGCGCCGCGTCACCGCGGGGCCGGAGGCCCAGGTCAGCGCATCCCGCCGCCCGAGCAGGTGGGTGGAGATCACCCCGGCCTCCAGCGTCCGTGCCACGCCCCGGCTGAGCGCGATGGTGGCGATCGGCTCGATGGTGTAGGCCGCATCGAAGCTGCCGGCCGCCAGCGCGCCCACCTGCACGCCGAGGGGCTGCTCCGTCAGCTGGTAGTCCCGCCCCTCCTGCAGCCCGGCGCTCTTCAGCACGAAGCGCGCGGCGGACATGTTGGCGGGGCCCGGCGCGCTCATGATGCGCGCGCCCTTGAGATCGGCGAGCGTCCGCGCGGTGGACTCCGGGCGCACCAGGAACTGCTCCATCCGGTGTTCGGCATTCTGCCCGTTCAGGGCGAAGTACAGCGCGGTGCCAGGCCGGCGCAGGTTGATGTTGGCGCCCTCGATGGTGACCAGGTTCGTCGTCGCATCCGCTTCCTCCGCCACCATGGCCTGCACGATCAAGGGCGGCGTCTGCAGCAGGATGGGCACCGCCCCAATCCCGTGGGCGCGGAAGATGCCGCGCGTCTCCGCGACGTGATAGGGCAGCACGGTGGTGACGTTGAAGATCGCCACCCGCACCCGCTCCGCCTCCGCGGCGCGCGCCAGGGCGGGGGCGGCGAGGCTCGCGGCAAGCAGCAGGCGTCGGTGCATGGCGCAAGGCTCGCATCCGGGGCCGCGCGGGGCAAGACGGCGCGATGGTGCGGCGCAGCACCCCGTGCTAGCCCCAGGGCGTGCCAGCCCTCCGACCCTCCCTCATCGTGCTGCTGGGCGCGCTCGTCGCCTTCGGGCCGCTGGCGACGGACATGTATCTGCCGGCCTTCCCGGCGATCGGCGCGGCGCTGCGCGCGGACCCGGCCGTGCTGCAGGCCACGCTTGCGGGCTTCTTCCTCGGCACCGGGCTCGGCCAGCTGGTCTACGGCCCGCTTGCGGACCGCTTCGGGCGGCGCCCGCCGCTGCTCGCCGGCATCGCGCTGTTCACCCTGGCCTCGCTTGGCTGCGCCCTCGCCCATTCGGCGGAATGGCTGGCCTGGCTCAGGCTGCTGCAAGGCCTGGGCGGCTGCGCGGGCATGGTGGTGGCGCGCGCGGTGGCGCGCGACCTGACGCAGGGCCCGGCCATGGTGCGGCTGATGTCGCAGCTGATGCTGGTGGTGGGGCTCGCGCCGATCCTGGCGCCGAGCCTCGGCGGGCTGCTGCTCGGCGGCTTCGGCTGGCGGGCGATCTTCTGGGTGCTGACGGCCTATGGCGCCGCGCTGCTGCTGGCCGCGGGCTTCGGCCTGCCGGAGACGCTGCCCGCGCCCGCGCGCCGGCGCGACGGGCCGGCGGCGGTGCTCGGCGTCTATCTCGGCCTGCTCCGCAACCGGCGCTTCATGGCGGATGCGCTGGCCGGCGCCTTCTCCATGGCTGGCATGTTCGCCTATATCGGCGGCTCGCCCTTCGTCTTCATGCAGCTCCACGGCGTCTCGCCAGGCGGCTATGCGCTGTTCTTCGGGCTGAACGCGGTGGGGCTGGTGGGGACGGCGCAGGTCAATGCGCGGCTCGCCCGCCACGTCGCACCGATCCAGGCGCTGCGCGCCGCGCAGGCGGTGCAGGCCGCGGCGGGTCTGGCGCTGCTTCTCGTGGCGCTGACCGGCTGGGGCGGGCTGCCGGCGATCGCCGCGCTGCTCTTCGTCTTCATCTCCGGCATTGGCGCGGTGACGCCGCTGGCGACCGCCCTGGCGATGGCGCCGCTGGGGCGGGTCGCGGGCAGCGCCTCCGCCCTCATCGGCGCCCTGCAGTTCTGCGGCGGCGCTGCCTCCGGCGCGCTGGTCGGCGCGCTGCAGGACGGCACGGCGGTGCCGATGGCGCTGGTGCTGGCGCTCTCGGGCCTCGCCGGGCTTGCCCTGCCCATGGCGCTTCGGCACCGCCTGGCGCCGGAGGCCGCGCCCCCTTCCGCCGCCGCCGCCGCGCCCCAACCTCTCCGCCAATGAGCGCCTCTGCCGATCCCGATGCCCGCCTGGTCGCCGGCCTGTGGCGGGTGGTCGCCGCGCATGGCTGGTACGGGCTGACCCTGCGCCGCGTGGCCGGCGCCGCCGGCCTGCCGATGGAATGGGTGCGTCAGCGCAGCCCGACGCCGCTTGACCTGCTGCGGCTGCATGTGGAGGTGATCGACCGCGCCGTGCTGCGCGGCACCGTGGCGGGCCAGGGCGAGAGCCCGCGCGACCGCATCTTCGACGTGCTGATGCGGCGGCTGGACGCGATGCAGCCGCACCGCCCCGGGCTGGTGCGCTTCCTGGACGAGCTGCGCGGTGACCCCCCGATCGCGCTGTTCGTGCTCGGATTGCTGCCGCGCTCCATGGCCTGGATGCTGGAGGCGGCGGAGCTGGACACCACGGGCCTCGCCGGCGTGGCGCGCATCCAGGGCCTGGTTGCCGTGTGGCTGGCGACGCTGCGCGCCTGGCTTGCGGATGACAGCCCGGATCTCGGTGCGACCATGGCGGCGCTGGACCGGGCGCTGGACCGGGCGGAGCAGGTGGCGCGGAGCATCGGGCTGCCGGCGGGGGGTTAGGCTGCCCTCGGGGGAGGAAGGGAACATCCCCTGCGGGGACCCCCAAGCCCCCACCATCCTTTGGCTGATCATTTTCCGTCGCGCGGCCCAGGCCGCTCGCGTCAACCCGAACCACTGTTTCTCTGTTGGGCTGAAAATTTCCCTGTTGGGCTGAAAAGGGCCGTTTCCCCGTCCCGGCGCAGCCGGGCGCGGCATTCCCTGCTTTGACCCGCCCACGCCCGACTGTTTAAAGAGCCGCGCCGACCAGAGGGGCCGGCAGGAGGGATGTCATGGCGGAACCAGGCGGCAACCGGCCGGATATGGACCTGATGCGCATGCTGGCGGACTGGCGCATGCCCGGCCTGCCGGACATGGAGGCGCTGGCGACGGCGCAGCGCAAGAATCTGGAGGCGCTCTCGGCGGCCAACCGCGTCGCGCTGGAAGGCGCGCAGGCGGTGGCGCGGCGGCACATGGAGATCCTCTCCCAATCCATGTCCGAGATGACCGAGGCGATGCGCACCCTGACCACGCAGGAGACGCCGCAGGCGCGCGCCGCCCGCCAGGCGGAGCTGCTGAAGCAGGCCTATGAGAAGGCGGTGAGGAACATCCGCGAGCTCGCCGACCTGATCACCAAGTCGAACGAGGAGGCGCTCGCTCTGCTCAACCGCCGCTTCGCCGAGGCGATGGACGAGGTGAAGGCGCTGGTCCAGAAGTCCGCGGGCTGAATCGGGCCACCCGCCGGACGGCGCCCGTCCCGGGCGGGACGGGCGCCGTCCGGCTCAGGCCAGCCCCTGGGAGGAGCGCCCTTGGGTCAGGCCCGCACGGCCAGCGCCAGCGCGCCGGCGCGGGGCAGGGCCCGTCGCCCGGCCGGCCCGTAGGTCGGCGGGACGCTGGCCGGCCGCGCCGCCGTCGCGATGGTCTCGATGACGCGCGACTGGATGGCGATGGCGCGCTCCAGCAGCCGGCGATTCTCGGTGCCCAGCGCGTCCAGCCGCCGCGCCAGGCCCCGGGCCGGGTCGCGCGCCAGGCCCGCAGCCGGCACGCCCTGCCGCGTCGCCGTGGTGTAGGCCGCCGCGAAGGCCTCCGAGGCCTGGATCTTCGCCGTCGCAAGCCCCGCCGCGCGCCGCAGGTCGAGCGCGGCGAGCGCCTCGTTCTCGGCTGCCAGGGCCTCCGCCAGGCGCTGCCCGGCGACCATCAACGCATCCATCATGGCTGCAGCTCCTCCGCTCCTCCGCCGGCGGATTGCCGGCGCAGCATCTCCCGCAGCACGGCATCGCCGATCCCGATGCCCTGGCCGGCGCCGACCGCGCTGCGGGCCATGGCGTCCAGCAGCATCGGCCGCCACGCCGCCTCCGCCGCGCCGCCGCCGAAGGGTCCCTTGCCCAGATTGGCGAAGGCCGGCTGCAGCAGCTGCGACATCGCCTGCGCCTCGAACTCCTGCGCCGCGCGGCGCATGGCGGGCGTGGCGCCGGCAAGCTCCGTGGCCGCGGACAGCACGCGCATCAACGGAGCTCCAGCTCGGCCTGCAGCGCGCCCGCCGCCTTGATGGTCTGCAGGATGGCGATCAGGTCGCGCGGCCCCACGCCGAGCGCGTTCAGCCCGCGCACCAGGTCCTGCAGCGTGACCGCGCCGGGCAGCACGCCCACGCGCCGCTCCGCCTGGTCGTCCACCTGGATGCCGGTGCGCGGCACCACCTGGGTCTGGCCGTTGGAGAACGGATTCGGCTGGCTCACCTGCGGCGTCTCGGTGATGCGGATGGTGAGATTCCCCTGCGCGATGGCGACGGTGGAGACGCGGACGTTGGACCCCATGACGATGGTGCCGGAGGCCTCCTCGATGACGACGCGCGCGACCTGATCGGGCTCGACTCGCAGCTGCTCGATGTCGGTCAGGAAGTTCGCCGGGTCCCGGCCGGCGAGGTCGAGGGCGACGGTGCGGGGATCGGTGGCGTTGGCGACCGGGCTGCCGGCCATGCGGTTGATAGCGCTCGCGATGCGCCGGGCCGTGGTGAAGTCCGGGTTGCGCAGGGCGAGGCGCACCAGGCTGCGGCCGGACAGCGTGTAGGGGATCTCGCGCTCCACGATCGCGCCATTGGCGATGCGGGCGCTGGTGGGCACGCCGCGCTGCACGCTGGCCGCGGCCCCGCGCGCGGCGATGGCGCCCGTGGCGAGCGCGCCCTGGGAGACCGCGTAGACCTCCCCGTCCGCGCCCAGCAGCGGCGTCACCACCAGCGTGCCGCCGGTCAGGTTGGTGGCGTCGCCGAGCGCCGAAACGGCGACGTCGATGCGGCTGCCGGGGCGGGAGAAGGCGGGAAGATCCGCGGTGACCATCACCGCGGCGACGTTGCGCGTCTCGAGCCGCGCCTCGTTGTCCCGCGTGTTCACGCCGAGGCGTTCCAGCATTCCGATCAGGGTCTGGCGGGTGAAGATCGCGGTGCGCAGCCGGTCGCCGGTGCCGGGCAGGCCGACGACGAGGCCGTAGCCCACCAGCTGGTTGTCACGCACGCCCTCGACATCCGCGATGTCCTTCACGCGCACGGTCTGCGCGGCCGCGCCGCCGGCGAGGGGGGAGAGCAGGGCCATCATGGCCATCAGCACGGCCGCCATCCTGGCGGCCCTGGCCGCGGGCGCGGTTCTCGCCCCGGCAGCCTTGCGCGCGGTCCTCGCGCGGGCGCAGTCCTGTCGCGCCAACCAAACCTCCTTCCCCTCGCCCGCGCGCACTCCTTGCGCGGCGTTGGCGGGCCATGCCGGGGGGACGGAGCGCGGCGCCATCCTGGCCGCCATCCCGCACGCGATCTTCGCGCTTGCGAAAGCTTTTGCCGCCACCGTGCGCTCCGTCCCGCTGGCGACGGCATAAGGGCAAGGGGCGTGCCAGCCCCGCCCCGCGCCGCACCGGGCCCGCCACGGCAAGGCTTGCCGCCCGGCAGGCCGGGCTTGCCGCCGGCGGGCAGGAAGGGTGCTGG
>DASQVL010000258.1:0-3270 GCA_035640795.1 Crenalkalicoccus sp.
CCCCCAAGGGCAACCCACGCTCACCCCCACCAGGGAATCGCCACACTCTCCGGCGCCGCCACCTGGAACGCATTCAGCTGCAGCGCCAGCAGGCTGTAATACCCGGCAAGCCCCGTCAGCTCGACTATCCCCTTATCACCCAGCAGCTTCTGCACCGGCGCGTAGGTCGCGTCCGCCACCTGGCCCGTCGCCAGCAGCTCTGCCACGAAAGCATGCACCAGCCGGTCCGGCTCGGTCTCGAAGGGCGGCGGCTCGCCGCGGCCGATCGCCTGGATGACCGCGGGCGAGATTCCGATCCGCTCGGCGATCGGCGCATGCGCGTACCACTCGTAATCCGCGCGCCAGTGCCGGCCCACGGTCAGGATCGCGAGCTCGCGCAATCGCTGCGGCACGCTGCATTCGTAGCGGATGAAGACGCCAAGCTGCTCGACCCGGGCGCAGAGCTCGGCGCTGGTGATCAGCGCCGTGAAGGGTCCGCTCACGCCGCCCCGGGCACCGGAGGCGATGCGGTCCCAGACGGCGCGCTGCGCCTCGTCCAAGGTCTCGCGCGTGTAGCTCGGCAGGCGCGCCATCGGCCTCTCCCCAATTTCGCGCGCCGATGGTGCGGTGGCCGGGGGCGCATGGGAAGCCGGGCTGTTGCGGGACCGGCGGCGCCGCGCAATTCTCGACGTCTGTACG
The DNA here is from genome assembly GCA_035640795.1 of Crenalkalicoccus sp. Lineage (GTDB taxonomy): Bacteria > Pseudomonadota > Alphaproteobacteria > Acetobacterales > Acetobacteraceae > DASQVL01. The sequence continues at coordinate 679 of DASQVL010000258.1, forward strand.
AGGACCCCGGCCATGCCGCAGATCGATGCCGCCCGCTTCCTCAAGGACCTGAACGAGCTCCGCCAGATCGGCGCCTTCCGCACCGGCGTGCACCGGCCGACCTACTCGCCGCAGGACATGCAGGCGCGGCGCTGGCTGATGGCGCGCATGGAGGAATGCGGGCTGGAGCCGAGCATGGACGGCATCGGCAATGTGTATGGCCGCCATCGCGGCCCGGGCCCGCACCTGCTGGTGGGCAGCCATATCGAGAGCCAGAACGAGGCCGGGTGGCTGGACGGCGCGCTCGGGGTGATGGCGGGCGTCGCGCTGGCGCGCGCCGGGCTGCCGGTGGATGTCTGCGCCTTCGCGGATGAGGAGGGGCATTTCCAGGGCGGCTTCCTCGGCAGCCGCTCCATCATCGGCGACCTGACCGAGGCGGAGATGGACCAGAGCCGCAGCCGCAACGACGGCCAGCCGCTGCGCGCCGTGCTGGAGGCGGCGGGCCTGGCCGGCCTGCCGCGCATGCAGCTGGAGCCGGGGCGGCACAAGGGCTTCCTCGAGATGCATATCGAGCAGGGGACGCGGCTGGAAGGCGCCGGGCTGCGCCTTGGCATCGTCACCGGCATCGTCGCGATCTGGCAGTGGCGGATCGAGGTGGAGGGCCAGCAGGATCATGCCGGCGGGACCACCATGGCGGAGCGGAAGGATGCCGGCCTGGCCGCGGTGCGGCTGCTCGCCGCCATAGACCGCGAATTCCCGCGCGTGATCGGCGAGCGCACCACCTGGACGACCGGGCGCATCGTTCTGGAGCCGGGCGCGCCCAGCATCATCCCCGGCCGCGCCGAGGTGCTCTTCCAGTTCCGCGACGTCTCCATGGAGGTGCTGGAGCGGCTGGAGGCGACGCTGCGCGCCCTGGTGCGGGAGGCGAACCGGACGGAGCGCTGCAAGGTCACGCTGCATGCGGTGAGCAGGGCGATCCCCGCGCTCTGCGACCCTGTGCTGATGGCGGCGCTGGAGGGGGCGGCGGAGACGCACGCGCCGGGTCTGTGGCAGCGCATGCCGAGTGGGGCGGGGCACGACGCGCAGGTGATCGCGCGGAAGATGCCGGCGGCGATGCTCTTCGTGCCCTCCATCAGCGGCATCAGCCACCACTGGGCGGAGGACACGAAGGAGGAGGATCTGGCGCTGGGGTGCCAGGTGCTGGCGGACGCGGCGGAGATCTACCTGCGGGGATAGAGCGTATCCCGTTCGGGTGGCATCGCCTGGACGAAGCTCGACCCTGCGTGCGCAGGGTGTCAGCGCGCTTCGGCCGAAGATCGCGCCAGGTGGGCCCGCCACCCGCCCGCGGCAGAGATGTCGGGCGTCCCTGCCGCTCCTGCCGTCTCACAGAGGAAGCCGAGCGGCGTCGTCCCGTCCGCGAGCGTGACGCGCCCGAAGCCGAGCGGCGCCGGCACGCGCGCGAACAGCGGTCCGATCTCCGCGGCGGGCAGCGCCCAAAGTTCGCCCTCGATCGCCACGCCGCCCTCCGCCACCCGCACCAGGCCGGGCCGGTTGCCGAGGTCGTGCAGCCGGTAGACCGGCGCGGTGCGGGCGGCGCGCAGGAAGCGCGCGCCATGGGCGCGGAGCTCGGGGTTCAGCGGCAGGCCGGACATGTGAGCGCCGATGGCGAGCAGCGGCAGCTCTTCGGCCGCGAGCGCGGGCGCTGCGGGTGGCGCCGGCGTCGGCACCTCCAGCGCGCCGAGCGGCAGGCCCGAAGCGTGGTGCAGCAGCGTGCCGAGCCCGGTGAGGCGCGCCTCGGCGAAGGCGGGCGCGAGCAGCGTCACGCCGAAGGGTGCGCCATCGGCGCGGAACCCGGCGGGAATGGCGATTCCGCTGAGGTCGCAGAGGTTCACGAAATTCGTGTAGGTGCCGAGCCGGCTGTTCGCCGCGACCGGTTCGGCTTCGACCGCCGCGAGGGTCGGTGCGCCCGGCGCGGTCGGCAGCAGCAGCGCATCCACGCCGGCCAGCAGCGCGTGGGCGTGGCGCCGCGCCTCGGCCGCGGCGTGGAAATCCTCGAAGGCGTCCACGCTGCGGCGCTCCAGCCCGCCGGCGAGGATCGCCCGCGTCACCGGGTGCAGCGTCTCCGGCCGGTGCTCCACGCGCTCCCGCAGCGCGGCCGTGCGTTCGGCGACCCAGGCGCCGTCGTAGAGGCGGCGCGCCAGGTTCAGCAACGGCGCGACATCCGCGGGCACAAGCGTGGCGCCGAGTGCCTCGGCGCGCGCGCAGGCGGCCTGCCACAGCGCGGCATCGCCGGGCGTGTCGAAGGCCAGCGCCGCCGCTTCCGGCACGGCCACGCGCCAGCGCGGCTGCGGCGCCGGCGTGGCCCGCCAATGCGCCGGCGCGGCGCGGGAATAGGGGTCCGCCCCATCCTCGCCCGCGATCACCGCCAGCACCGCGGCGGCATCCGCCACGGTCAGCGCGAAGACCGAGACGCAGTCGAGCGAGCGGCAGGCCGGCACCACGCCCTGGGTCGGCACCAGGCCGAGGCTCGGCTTGAGGCCGACGATGGCATTCACCATCGCCGGCACCCGGCCCGAGCCGGCGGTGTCGGTGCCGAGCGAGAAGGCCGCGAGC
>DASQVL010000259.1:0-6662 GCA_035640795.1 Crenalkalicoccus sp.
GCGGTGAAGGTCGCACCGCCCGTCTTCGCCAGCACCTTGGTGATCGCCGCCGTCAGCGACGTCTTGCCATGGTCCACGTGACCGATCGTGCCGATGTTGCAGTGCGGCTTCGTCCGCTCGAACTTCGCCTTCGCCATGGTCTTCGTCCCTCGATCGGGTTACCAGCGGTAGTGGCTGAAGGCCTTGTTGGCCTCGGCCATCCGGTGCGTGTCCTCGCGCTTCTTCACGGCCGAGCCGCGGTTGTTCGCCGCGTCCATCAGCTCGCCGGACAGGCGCTCCTCCATGGTGTGCTCGCCGCGTTTGCGCGCCGCCTCGATCAGCCAGCGGATGGCGAGCGCCTGGCGACGCTCCGGCCGCACCTCGACCGGCACCTGATAGGTGGCGCCGCCGACGCGGCGGCTGCGCACCTCGACGGCCGGCTTCACGTTGTCCATCGCCTCATGGAACAGCCGCAGGGGGTCGCCATTCGGGCCGACGCGACGCTTCAGCGTATCCAGCGCCGCGTAGACGATGCTCTCGGCGACGCTCTTCTTGCCGTCGTACATCAGCACGTTCATGAAACGGCTCAGCACGATGTCGCCGAACTTCGGATCCGGCAGGACCTCGCGCTTGTCGGCGCGGTGGCGGCGCGACATTCCTCAGCTCCTCACTTCGGCCGCTTCGCGCCGTACAGCGAACGACGCTGGCGGCGCTTCGCGATACCCTGGGTGTCGAGCACGCCGCGCAGGATGTGGTACCGCACGCCCGGCAGGTCCTTCACGCGGCCGCCGCGGATCAGCACCACCGAGTGCTCCTGCAGGTTGTGCCCCTCGCCCGGGATGTAGCTCACCACCTCGTAGCCATTGGTCAGGCGAACCTTGGCCACCTTGCGCAGCGCGGAGTTCGGCTTCTTCGGCGTCGTCGTGTAGACGCGCGTGCAGACGCCCCGCTTCTGCGGGCAGTTCTGCAGCGCCGGCACCTTGTTCCGCTTCGCGTTGGGCTCGCGGCCCTTGGCGATGAGCTGGTTGATCGTCGGCATGACGCCCCTTCGTCCACTCCACCGCAGAACGGTCGCAAGGCCCGCGCGGACGCGATTGCGCCACGCGGGCTCTCCCGACCTGCCCGCGGCCTCAGCCATCCCCGATCGGAGAGGCGGCGCCGCGAACGCAGCGTTTTGACCAAATCCACGGCGGGGCCCGCGGAACCCGCGGCACCCCGCCAAGGGCGCGGGGAATACGCCCCCCGCCCGCCCAAGTCAAGCGACGGCGCTATGCTGCGCCGCCGAAGTCCTCACTCCGCGGCCTGGCGCCCCGGGGCCGGCTGCGGCAGGGCCGGCTGGGCCTGCGGCAGCCGCGTCCGGTCGCGCTGGGCGGCCAGCGCCCGCAGCCGGTTCATCACGGAGCCCGTGCCCGCCGGGATCAGGCGCCCGACGATCACGTTCTCCTTGAGCCCCGCCAGCGTATCGACCTTGCCCGCCGTCGCCGCCTCGGTCAGCACCCGCGTCGTCTCCTGGAACGAGGCCGCCGAGATGAAGGAGCTGGTCTGCAGCGACGCCTTGGTGATGCCCTGCAGCACCGGCTCGGCGCGGGCCGGGCGCTCCTTCGCGGCGATCCGCTTGTCGTTCTCGATGTCGTACTCGATGCGGTCCACCTGCTCGCCGACAAGGAAGGTCGTGTCGCCCGGATCGAGGATCTCCACCTTCTGCAGCATCTGGCGGACGATGACCTCGATGTGCTTGTCGTTGATGCGCACGCCCTGCAGGCGATAGACGTCCTGGATCTCATTCACCAGGTAGTTCGCCAGCGCCTCCACGCCCAGCACGCGCAGGATGTCGTGCGGCACGCGGGGCCCGTCGACCAGCGGGTCGCCGGCCTTCACGTAGTCGCCCTCCTGCACGCTCACATGCTTGCCCTTCGGCACCAGGTACTCGCGCGGCACCGGCGGCTCGTCGCCCACCTGCTCCGGCACCACCAGGATGCGGCGCTTCGCCTTGTAGTCCTTGCCGAACTCCACGCGCCCGTCGATCTCGCTGATGATCGCGTGGTCCTTCGGGCGCCGGGCCTCGAAGAGCTCCGCGACACGCGGCAGGCCGCCCGTGATGTCGCGGGTCTTCGAGCTCTCGCGCGGCAGCCGGGCCAGCACGTCGCCGGCATTGACCTTCGCGCCGTTGTCCACCGAGAGGATGGAGTCCGGGCTCAGGAAGTACCGCGCCTCCGCCCCGTTCGGCAGCCGCACCACGCCGCCCGTCTCGTCCTTCAGGATGATGCGGGGACGGAGGTCGGCGCCCTTGGCCGCCTGCTTGTAGTCCACCACGACCTTGGAGGAAAGGCCGGTCACCTCGTCCGTGCGCTCCACCAGCGTCACTCCGTCGATCAGGTCGGCATACTCCACCGTGCCGGCGCGCTCGGTGATGATCGGCAGGGTGAAGGGGTCCCACTCCGCCAGCTTCTGGCCGCGCGTCACCTGCGCGCCGTCATCGGTCAGCAGCCGCGCGCCGTAGGGCACCCGATAGCGCGCCCGCTCCCGCCCCTGCGCGTCCATCAGGACGATCTCGCAGTTGCGGCTCATCACCACGGGAACGCCCTGGCTGTTGGCGACGACGTTGCGGTTCGTCACCTTCACCGTGCCGTCCGAGGTCGCCTCCACCGCCGACTGCTCGGCGCCGCGCTGGGCCGCACCGCCGATATGGAAGGTGCGCATCGTCAGCTGCGTGCCCGGCTCGCCGATGGACTGCGCGGCGATCACGCCCACCGCCTCGCCCACATTCACCGGCGTGCCGCGCGCAAGGTCGCGCCCGTAGCAGAGCGCGCAGACGCCCGAGCGCGCGTCGCAGGTGAGGACGGAGCGGATCTTCACCGCCTCCACCCCCGCCCGCTCGATGCGCTCGGCATCCGCCTCCTCGACCAGCGTGCCGCGCGCGACCAGCACCTCGCCGGTCGCCGGGTCGGCCACGTCCTCCTGCGCCGTGCGGCCCAGGATGCGCTCGGCGAGCGAGGAGACCACCTCGCCCCCGTCGAGCACCGCGCGCACGGTGATGCCGCGCTCCGTACCGCAATCGGGCTCGACGATGATGCAGTCCTGCGCCACGTCCACCAGCCGGCGCGTCAGGTAGCCGGAGTTCGCCGTCTTCAGCGCCGTGTCGGCCAGGCCCTTCCGTGCGCCGTGGGTGGAGTTGAAGTACTCCAGCACGGTCAGGCCTTCCTTGAAGCAGTTGATGATCGGCTGCTCGATGATCTCGCCGGAGGGCTTGGCCATGAGGCCGCGCATGCCGGCGAGCTGGCGCATCTGCGCGGGGCTGCCGCGCGCGCCGGAATGCGACATCATCCACACCGAGTTGGTGGGCTTGCCCGCCTCCTGCTTCGAGATCTCCTTCATCATCGCCTGCGCCACCTCCTCGGTGCAGCGCGACCAGGCGTCCACCACCTTGTTGTAGCGCTCGCCCGCGGTGATCAGGCCGTCGAGATACTGCTGCTCGAACTCCTTCACCTCGTTCTTCGTGCGCTCGATCAGCGCCGCCTTCTCGGGCGGGATCACCATGTCGTCCTTGCCGAAGGAGATGCCGGCCCGCGCCGCCTGCCGGAAGCCGAGGCCCATCAGCCGGTCGGCGAAGATCACGCTCTCCTTCTGGCCGCAATGGCGGTAGACCGCGTCGATGACGTCGGAGATCGTCTTCTTCGTCAGCTGCCGGTTCACCAGGCTGAAGGGGGTGCGCGGATGCGCCGGCAGCAACGCGCCCATCATCAGCCGCCCGGCCGTGGTCAGCACCGTCGTCTGACGCTGGCCGCCCTGCTCCTCCGGCGCCGTCACGCGCGCATGGATCGCCGAGTGCAGCGTGATGGCGCCGGCGGCCAGCGCCTGCTCCACCTCGCCGAGGCCGCGATGGACATGCGGGCGGAAGTTCAGCGCCTCCTGCTCCTCCGGGGTCAGGTTCTCGCCGCCCTTGGCGCCGGCGCTGGCGACCAGGCGCCTCACCTCCTCGGTGCGCGCCAGCGCCGCGCGGAATTCCGGCGTCTCCAGGCTGAGATAGTAGATGCCGAGCACGATATCCTGGCTCGGCACGATGATCGGCTTGCCGTTGGCGGGCGAGAGGATGTTGTTCGTGCTCATCATGAGCACGCGCGCCTCCAGCTGTGCTTCCAGGCTCAGCGGCACGTGCACCGCCATCTGGTCGCCGTCGAAATCGGCGTTGAAGGCCGTGCAGACCAGCGGGTGCAGCTGGATCGCCTTGCCCTCCACCAGCACCGGCTCGAAGGCCTGGATGCCGAGGCGGTGCAGCGTCGGCGCGCGGTTCAGCAGGACCGGGTGCTCGCGGATCACCTCCTCGAGGATGTCCCAGACCTCCGGCCGCTCCTTCTCCACCATCCGCTTGGCGGCCTTGATGGTGGTGGCGTGGCCGTACTTCTCGAGCTTCGAGTAGATGAAGGGCTTGAACAGCTCGAGCGCCATCTTCTTCGGCAGCCCGCACTGGTGGAGCTTCATCTCGGGGCCCACCACGATGACCGAGCGGCCCGAATAGTCCACGCGCTTGCCGAGCAGGTTCTGCCGGAACCGGCCCTGCTTGCCCTTCAGCATGTCGCTGAGCGACTTCAGCGGCCGCTTGTTCGCACCCGTGATGGCGCGGCCGCGGCGGCCGTTGTCGAAGAGGGCGTCCACCGCCTCCTGCAGCATGCGCTTCTCGTTGCGCACGATGATGTCGGGCGCGCGCAGCTCGATCAGCCGCTTCAGCCGGTTGTTGCGGTTGATGACGCGGCGGTAGAGGTCGTTGAGGTCGGAGGTCGCGAAGCGCCCGCCATCGAGCGGCACCAGCGGGCGGAGCTCAGGCGGGATCACCGGGATGACCGACATGATCATCCATTCCGGCTTGGCGCCGCTCTCGTCGAAGGCCTCGATCAGCTTCAGGCGCTTGACCAGCTTCTTGCGCTTGGCCTCGGAGGTGGTCTCCTTCAGCTCGGCGCGCAGCCGCACCTTCTCCTTCGCCATGTCGATGCCGAGCAGCATCTGCTTCACGGCCTCGGCGCCGATGCCCACGCTGAAGGCATCCTCGCCGAACTCGTCCATCTTCGCCTGGTACTGCTCCTCCGTGAGCAGCTGGTGCAGCTTCAGGTCGGTCAGGCCCGGCTCGAGCACCACGTAGCTCTCGAAGTAGAGGACCTTCTCGAGCTCCTTCAGGCTCATGTCCACCATCAGCCCGACGCGGGAGGGCAGCGACTTCATGAACCAGATGTGGGCGACCGGCGAGGCGAGCTCGATATGGCCCATGCGCTCGCGGCGCACCTTGGCCAGCGTCACCTCGACGCCGCACTTCTCGCAGATGATGCCGCGGAACTTCATCCGCTTATACTTGCCGCAGAGGCACTCGTAGTCCTTGATCGGGCCGAAGATGCGGGCGCAGAACAGCCCGTCCCGCTCCGGCTTGAAGGTGCGGTAGTTGATGGTCTCCGGCTTCTTGATCTCGCCATAGGACCAGGAGCGGATCTGCTCCGGCGAGGCGATCGAGATGCGGATCTGGTCGAAGGTCAGTGCCTGGCCGGTCTGGCCGAGGATCTTCATCAGCTCGTTCATGCGGCCTTCCTTTCGGTCGAGCCTGCCGTCCCGGCGGGGACAGCCGTGAATGCGGGGGATGCGCCCCGCGCGCCGCAGGGCGCGCGGGGCCGGCAGAGGGTCATGTCGGGTGGGCTCAGCTGCCGCGGCTCTCCAGGTCGACGTTGAGGCCGAGCGACTTCAGCTCCTTGACCAGGACGTTGAAGCTCTCGGGGATGCCGGCCTCGAAGGTGTCCTGATCGCGGACGATCGCCTCGTAGACCTTCGTGCGGCCGGAAACGTCGTCCGACTTCACCGTCAGCATTTCCTGCAGCGTGTAGGCGGCGCCATAGGCCTCCAGCGCCCAGACCTCCATCTCGCCGAAGCGCTGGCCGCCGAACTGCGCCTTGCCGCCCAGCGGCTGCTGGGTGACCAGGCTGTAGGGACCGATGGAGCGGGCGTGGATCTTGTCGTCCACCAGGTGGTGCAGCTTCAGCATGTAGATGTAGCCGACCGTCACCTTGCGTTCGAAGGGCTCGCCGGTCCGGCCATCCACCAGCGTGACCTGGCCGGAGGTGTCGAGGCCGGCGCGCGACAGCATCCGCTCGATGTCGGACATGCGCGCGCCGTCGAAGACCGGGGTCGCGATCGGGATGCCCTTCTTCAGGTTCTCCGCGAGCTCGATCAGCTGGTCGTCGTCGAGCGGCGCGATGTCGCGCTCGAACACCTCATCGCCATAGGCCTCGCGCAGCGGCGCCAGCAGCTCCTCCCGCATCGCGCCGCCGCGGCGGTACTCCTCGACCAGCCGGCCGATCTGCCCGCCGAGCGTGGCGCAGGCCCAGCCCAGATGCGTCTCCAGGATCTGGCCGACATTCATGCGGGACGGCACGCCGAGCGGGTTCAGCACGAGGTCCACCGGCGTGCCGTCCTCGAGGAAGGGCATGTCCTCGATGGGCACGACGCGGGAGACCACGCCCTTGTTGCCGTGGCGGCCCGCCATCTTGTCGCCGGGCTGCAGCTTCCGCTTCACCGCGACGAAGACCTTGACCATCTTCATCACGCCGGGCGGCAGCTCGTCGCCGCGCTGCAGCTTGTCGACCTTGCTCTCGAAGCGCTTCTGCAGCCGCTCGACCGCCGCGTCGAACTCGCGCTTCAGCGCCTCG
>DASQVL010000260.1:0-6828 GCA_035640795.1 Crenalkalicoccus sp.
ATTGGCGATCCAGACCGGGAAGCTCGCCCCCTCCATGAAGGGGTGCGCGACGCGGAAGCCGGTGTCGTAGCCGCGCTTCTCCGCCTGCTCGATCGCCGCCTCGCTGGTGCCCATGCGGCGGCACTCCGCGACGAACTCCGCGGCCCCCGGGTCGCGCATCGCGGCCGCCTGGGCCAGTGGATGCTCGGCCGCCACGGCGAGGAAGCTCATGCCGAACAGCGTGTCCGGGCGCGTCGTGAAGACCTCGACCTCATTGACGGGCGGCTGCGGCGCGCCGGCCCGATTCAGAGCCTCGCGGCCGCCGCCGCCCGGATCATCGGGACGGCTCTCCTGCCCCTCTACCGTCCCGGTCAGCCGGAAGCGGACGCGCGCGCCCTCGCTGCGGCCGATCCAGTTGGCCTGCATGGTCTTCACCCGCTCCGGCCAGCGGTCGAGGCGGTCGAGCGAGGCCAGCAGGTCCTCCGCATAGCGGGTGATGGCGAAGAACCACTGGCTCAGCTTCTTCTTCTCGACCGGCGCGCCGGAGCGCCAGCCGCGGCCCTCGATCACCTGCTCATTGGCGAGCACCGTGCCGTCCACCGGGTCCCAGTTGACCCAGCTCTCCTTGCGCTCGACCAGGCCCGCCTTCCAGAAGTCCAGGAAGAGCCGCTGCTGCTGCCCGTAATACTCCGGGTCGCAGGTGGCGAATTCCCGCGACCAGTCCAGGCTGAGCCCCATGCGCTTCAGCTCGGCGCGCATGTTGGCGATGTTGCCGTAGGTCCACTGCGCCGGGTGGATGCCACGCTCCCGGGCCGCGTTCTCGGCCGGCAGGCCGAAGGCGTCCCAGCCCATCGGGTGCATGACGAGGTGCCCGCGGGCGCGCTTGTAGCGCGCGACCACGTCACCCAGGGTGTAGTTGCGGACATGCCCCATATGGATCTTGCCGGAGGGGTAGGGGAACATCTCCAGCACGTAGTACTTGGCCGCGTCCGGCGGCACGTCCGGCACGGCGAAGCAGCCGCGCGCGTCCCATTCCGCCTGCCAGTGCGGCTCGGCGGCGCGGAAATCGTAGCGCATCTCGGCCCGCGTCTCGGCGGGGTTCGGGTTGGGGCTCGCCTGGTCCATCACGCCCCAGGGATAGGCCGCCGCAATCGCCAGGAAAAGTCCGATGCGGTTGCGGGCGGTGTCGCGCACGCGCCAGAGTGCGCCGCCCGCCGCAATGGTTGCCGCATGCCCCGCCGCGTTCCCGTCCCGGCCCTCCTCGCCCTTGCGGGCGCGCTGCTGTGCGGCGCCGCTTCCGCCCTGGCGCAGGGCGCCGAGGAGGCCTACCGCGCCGCCTTCTCCACCGAGCGGCTGGGCAAGCCGCCGCCCTCCGCCGCGCTGGGGACGGAGTTCGTCTATGGCTATCGCGGCGCCGTGCCGCATGCCGCCTTCGCGGTGGCGCGCGATGCGGAGGGCCGCTCCTCCTGGGGCTGGTCGAACGGCCTGGCGACGCCGGAGGCGGCGGAGGAGGTGGCGCTCGCCAGCTGCCGCAAGGGCGCGAGCCCAGCCCAGGGCGAATGCCGCATCATCGCCAGGGACGGCGCGGTGCAGGGCGCTGCCCCCATTGCGGCGGAGGCCGGGATACTCGGCCCCTTCCGGCGCAGCCCCCTCCACCTGTGGCGCGGGCCACAGGCGGCGCGGGGCGTGCTGGTCTGGGGCCATGGCTATGCCGGGCCGGACCGCGACCTGCGCAATGCGCGGACGCCCGGGCTTGCCGCCGTGCTGAACGATGCCGGGTATGACGTGCTGCGCTTCGACCGCCCGCCGGGGGATGATGCGATCTTCGCCAGCCTGCCGCGCCTGGTCGAGGCGCTGCCGGCGCTGCGCGCGGCGGGCTACCGGCGGATCGTGCTGGGCGGGCAGTCGCGCGGCGGCTGGCAGGCGCTGATGGCGGCGGCGGCGGCGCCCGAGCTGGTGGACGCGGTCATCGCCACCGCGCCCAGCGCGCATGGCGAAGCGCAGCGGCCGAACAATCTGGGCGCGGCGCTGGAGGATTTCCGCAGGCTGCTGGCGGGGCTGCCGGAGAAGGGGCCGCGCGTCGCCGTCGCGCTGTTCGAGGGCGACGACTTCGACCCGGACCCGGAGCGACGGGCGCTGGCGGTGGAGACGCTGGCGCGCGACCGTGCGGCGCCGCTGCTGGCGCTATGGCCGGCCTCCTCCACGGAGATCCGCGGCCATGCCGCCGCCGGGGACTGGCGCTTCACCCGCTTCTTCGCGGCCTGCCTGCTGACCCTGGTGCAGGGGCCGGAGGCGGCGGCGCCGCGCGGCCTGCGCCGCGCCCCCTGTGGCGGCGGGTAGCCCGCCAGGGATGGTCGCACGACGCACCCGCCCGCGCACCGCGAATGGCCCAAAAAAAGGATGGAGGGGGTGTGGGGGAGGAAGTTCCCTGCCTCCCCCACGGGCCACCTGACGCTACACCTCCATCGTGCTCCACCTGATCAAGCTCTCCGTCGGCCCCAAGGACGTCGCCGAGCTCGCCGCCCTGCAGGCCCGCCGCGCCGAGGTCGACCCGCCGCTCCGCCACCGGACCCGCATGGCCCCGCGCCGCGCGGCGGAGATCGTGACGGGCGGCTCGATCTACTGGGTGGTGGCGGGCTTCCTCCGCGTCCGCCAGCGCATCCTGGAGATCCGCGAGGAGGCGTGGGAGGACGGCACCTCCTGCGCCGGCCTGGTGCTGGATGCGCGCCTCGTTGCGGTGGAGGCACGGCCGGTGAAGCCCTTCCAGGGCTGGCGCTACCTGGAGCCGGCAGCGGCGCCGCCGGACATCGCCGCGACCGTGGCGGCGCGCGGGGTAGAGGCGCTGCCGGCGCGGCTGCGGGAGGAGCTCCGGACGCTGGGGTTGCTTTAGAGCAGCGTGCATCAATGCTCGTGCATTGATGCCCTTGTAAGTCTCGGTCATCCGCGCCGGCCTGCTCCGCAGGCCGCGAACCAAGACATCGGCACGACGCTCTTGTGGTACGCTCCGGACGCTTGGTACCCGAACGCGAGCCGCCGGGTTCGACCCTTCTCGGACCTTCAATGCCGATCAGCCATTGTCCGGTTCTGGGGGGCCCGGCGGCTCTGCGCCCACATGGGTCATCTGTGTTGCACGGTCGGCTTCCCGAAACCGGACCTGGCCTGCTGGCCATGAGATGGCGGTCGTGAGTGGTAAGCGGAGCTTGGTCGGACGACACCCAGAAGGGCTCTCAGGGCGGGCCCGAGAAAGCGGGCCAGACAAGGCGCTGCTACGAACTCGCAAGGCGTCAGCAGCAGCGCAGCCCTCCACCCCCGCCGCCGAAGCGCGCGGCCTGGCGGTTCTGGATGAAATCAGCATAGCTCATCACCGGCTCCCCAGGATGGCAACGGGCCATGTGCGCCAAGTAGTCTTCGTATGGTGGCACGCCAACCATCAGCCGTGCTCCGTCGCAGAGGCAGCGCAGCAGGCCCGAGAGGCGCTTCCCGGCAGCGGCAGGGCGCCCTGGATAGGGGCTCGTGTCGCTCATTCCGCTGGCACGGCCCGAGCCTCGGGCCCTCCGACTTCATGGGCAGTCCAGGTGCCCGCGCGCCAGGCCTGGAGGCAGGAGCGGATGCCGAAGACGACCATGGCCACCACCACGCCGACGAACAGCGCGGATAGCGCCGCATCCACATAGTCATTCACGATCACCTGCTGCATCTCGGCCAGGCTCCCCGCCGGCGCTAGGATCTGGCCGTTCGCCAGCGCCTCCGAGAAGCGCCGGGCATGTGAGACGAAGCCGATGCGCGGATCCGGGTGCATGATCTTCTGCATTCCCGCCGTGAGCGTGCAGGAAACCAGCCATATCGCGGGCAGGATCGTCACCCAGGCATAGCGTTCCCGCTTCATTCGGAAGATCACCACGGTGCAGAGCATCAGCGCCACCGCCGCCAGCATCTGGTTGGAGATGCCGAACAGCGGCCAGAGCGTGTTCACCCCGCCCAGCGGGTCGGTCACGCCCTGGTACAGGAAGTAGCCCCAGGCGCCGACGCAGAGGGCCGTGGCAATGATGCTGGACGCCCAGCTTTCCGTCTTCCGCATGGCCGGGACGAAGGCGCCGAGCAGGTCCTGCAGCATGAAGCGGCCGGCGCGTGTGCCGGCATCCACCGCCGTCAGAATGAACAGCGCCTCGAAGAGGATGGCGAAGTGGTACCAGAAGGCCATCAGCTCCTTGCCGCCCAGCACAGAGGAAAAGATGTGCGCCATGCCGACGGCCAGCGTCGGCGCGCCGCCGGCGCGGGAAATGATGGTCACCTCCCCTACGTCCTGCGCCGTCTGCGCGATCTGCGCCGCCGTCACCGGGAAGCCCAGGTTCGTCACGGCGGTGGCGGCATGCTCGGCCGTGGTGCCGACCAGGGCGCCGGGGCTGTTCATGGTGAAATAGATGCCCGGCTCGATCACGCAGGCGGCCACCAGGGCCATGATGGCGACAAAGCTCTCCATCAGCATCCCGCCATAGCCGATGAAGCGGGCATCGGCCTCGGTGGTGATGAGCTTGGGCGTGGTGCCGGAGGAGATGAGGGCGTGGAAGCCCGAAACCGAGCCGCAGGCGATGGTGATGAAGAGGAACGGGAACAGCGAGCCGGACCAGACCGGGCCAGTGCCGTCCACGAAGCGGGTGACGGCCGGCATGGCCAGCTTCGGCGCCACAACGACGATGCCGATCGCCAGCGCCAGGATCGTGCCGACCTTGAGGAAGGTCGAGAGATAGTCGCGCGGCGCAAGAAGCAGCCAGACCGGCAGGATGGAGGCGATGAAACCGTAGCCGATCAGCAGCCAGCAGAGCTGGGTGCCGCTGAGGGTGAAGCCCGCGGCCCAGGCCGGGTCCGCCGCGACGTACTGCCCGCCGACGATGGCCAGCATCAGCAGCACGAAGCCGATGAGCGAAATCTCGCCGATGGCGCCGGGGCGGATGAAGCGCATGTAGAGCCCCATGAAGATGGCGATGGGGATCGTCGCCGCCACGGTGAAGGTCCCCCAGGGGCTTCCCGCCAGCGCCTTCACCACGATCAGCGCCAGCACCGCCAGGATGATCACCATGATCATGAAGGTGCCGAACAGGGCGATGATACCGGGCACTTCGCCGAGCTCCGTTCGGACCATTTCTCCAAGTGAGCGGCCATCACGGCGCATGGACACGAAAAGCACCATGAAGTCCTGCACCGCGCCGGCGAAGACGACGCCTGCAAGGATCCACAGCACGCCCGGCAGGTAGCCCATCTGCGCGGCGAGCACGGGGCCGACCAGTGGCCCCGCGCCGGCGATGGCCGCGAAGTGGTGGCCGTACAGGACGTACCGGTTGGTGGGAACGTAATCCAGCCCGTCGTGGTGCCGCACGGCCGGGGTGGGACGCCCCGGGTCGAGCCGCACGACGCGGTTGGCGATAAAGAGCGCGTAGTAGCGATAGGCAATCAGGTAAACGGCAACCGCGGCCACGACGACCCATATTGCATTGACCGGCTCCCCGCGCTCGGTGGCAACAAAGGCAAGGGCGGCAGCACCGACAAGGCCGAGCAGGGCCCAGGGAAGGTGCTTGAGGATGCCGTTTGCGGGCATGACCACTGCTCCCTTCGTGCGCCTCCGGAAACAAAGACGTTGCCCGGATCGCTCGACCCGAGAAAGCGCGCCGGTGGTGATCCGGTTGCCGGACGGGCGCCCAACAGGTCAAGCGCGGGTCGGCCGGGGACACGCCAGCCGGGAATTCGGCGACGACATGCGCGGCGCGCCGGGCAATTCCGGGGCAAGCCACCGTCGCCGCTGTTCGGAAACCCGCGAATGGCGGTCGGGCAGGGATCAGTCGCTTTCGGCCATGGTCCGCGCTGCAGGACCTGCAGCCGCCGTGAACGGCCAGGATTGCGCGCCGTTCCTTGGCCGGCTGCCCCGTATCGGCAGGAGCCTGTTCCGCCGACGCTCAACGCCATTGTCTGACCGACAACCACCGGGAGGAGAAGGTCTGCTTCGACTGCTCGCGCATTCCGAAGCGGACAGGCAGCTTCCGGCCAGACCCTGCCAGGGAGCGCGATCCTATTCGGACTACCTCCATGTCCGCTCTCGGGGGTGGACCAGACCTTAAGGCGGCGAGCCTTCTGCCGGCGCTTACCGCCCTTCTCCCACCCCGGGGTGGGGTGGGTACCAAGCGTCAGGCGCACCACCAGGCGCATTGCTTCAGACGCATGGCGGCCGGCACTTCGCCCGGGCCCGAACCACCCCGCCCGGGTCGGCGTCGAGACTCCCGCCGAGCCCCCGGCAAGGACCGCCATGCCCGACACCCTGCCTGCCGCCGCGCCGCGGCGCGGCCTGATCCTCCTCACCCTCTGCCTCGGCCCGCTGCTCGCGCAGCTCGATACTTCCGTGGTCAACCTTGCCCTCGCGCCGATCGGCGGGGCGACGGGGCTCGGCCTTGGCGCACTGCAATGGGTTGTGGATGGCTACAACCTGGCCTATGCGCTGCTGCTGCTGACCGGCGGGCTGCTGGCCGACCTGTACGGCAGGCGGCGCGTCTTCCAGCTTGGCATCGCGGCCTTCTCCCTGGGCTGCGCCGTCTCCGGCCTCGCCGCCGGGCCGGCCGCGCTGATCCTGGGCCGGGTCGTCGCTGGGGTGGGGGCGGCGCTGCTGCTGCCCGCCTCCCTCGCCTTGCTGCGCACGATCTGGGCGGAGCCGCTGGCGCGCGCCCGGGCGCTCGGTCTCTGGGCCGGGTGCAACGGGCTTGCCTTCGTGCTCGGCCCGACGCTCGGCGGGCTGCTGATCCAGGGCGCGGGCTGGCGCGGCGTCTTCCTGGTGGCGCCACCGGTGGGCGCGCTCGCCATGCTGCT
>DASQVL010000261.1:0-5272 GCA_035640795.1 Crenalkalicoccus sp.
GGTGGTGCTGGCCGGCGCCGCCGCCGCCGCGCTCGGCCTCCTGCGCGCGCTGCGTGAGGGCTGTCGCGCCCGTGCCGGCCTGGTGCTGATGGTGGCGCTCGCGCTGCTGGTGAACGCCGCGGTCACCGGCGCGCTGAGCGGCCCGCATCCGCGCTACGAGGCGCGGCTCGCCTGGCTGCTGCCGCTGGCGGGGCTGCTGGCCTGGGCGCCGGGCACCCCATCCGGGAGTGGTCCGTCCGGGGGCAACGGAAGGAGAGCCCCATGCCCGACGACCCGACCGCCCTCATCATCGGCCGCGCCATGGTGCTGATTGCGCCCGACTGGGTGCGCACCGAGATGGGCGGGCCGGGCGCCGCCCTCGGCATCGAGGACAGCATCCCGCGCGTGGTGGACGTGATCCCGGCCCAGGCCGGCCAGCCGGGGCTCCGCTTCCTGAACTGCCGGGGCGAGACGGTGCGCTGGCAGGGGGAAGATGCGGCGTCGTGCCGCTCTACCCCTCCGCTCTACCCCTCCGGCGCCGTCGCGGCGGCAAGGCCGAGGCCCGCCAGCAGCAGCAGCGCCGCCAGCAGGAAGGGCGCGCCGGGCAGCTGGAACCCCGCCCCCGGCGCGATGGCGGCGGCGAAGGCCAGGGTGAAGAGGCCCGGCCCGATCAGCCCGGCGATGCCCTGCAGGCTGCCGAAGGCGCCCTGCAGCCGCCCCTGCTCCGAAGGCTCCACGCGCCGCGTCGCCAGGCCCTGCATCGCCGGCCCGGCGAGGTCCCCGAACGCCATCACCGGAATCGCCGCGCAGAACAACAGGCCGCTCGGCGCGAGGCCGAGGCCGAGCAACCCGGCCGCGCCGCAGCCAAGGCCCGCCAGCAGCGCCCGCCACTCGCCGATCCGCGCCACCACCGGCCCGACCAGCGCGCCCTGCACCACCGCTGCGCAGACGCCGACGCCGGCCAGCATCAGCCCGATCTCCCGCGGGCCCCAGCCATAGCGGTAGCCGGCATAGAGCACGGTGACGCTCGGCAGCACGACATGCGCCAGCATCCTGAGGAAGTGGACGCCGGCGAGGCCGAGCAGGCCGGGCCGGGCCCGCAGCAGGCCGAGCGCGCCCAGCGGGTTGGCGTGGCCGAGCGAGAGCGCGGCCCGCCGTTCCGGCGGCAGGGATTCCGGCAGCACCAGCGCGCCATAGGCGAAATTGACCAGCGCCAGCGCCGCCGCGACCCAGAAGGGCAGCCGCGGATCCGCCGCCCCCAGCAGGCCGCCGAGGGCAGGGCCGAGCACGAATCCGGCGCCGAAGGCGACCCCCACCGTGCCGAAGGCCTGCGCCCGCCGCTCCGCCGGCGTCACGTCGGCGATGTAGGCGAAGGCGGTACTGACCGTCGCCGTAAGCGCGCCCGAGATGACGCGCCCCACCAGCAGCCACCAGAGATTGGGGGCCACCGCCATCAGCACGTAGTCGAGGCCGATGCCGAGGCTCCCGGCCAGCACGACCGGCCGGCGCCCGAAGCGGTCCGAGAGCGCGCCGGCGAGCGGCATGCAGAGGAACTGCATCAGCGCCCAGGCGGTGCCGAACAGCCCGTACCAGCGGGCGGCGTCGGCGGTGTCGCCGCCGGTGAAGCTCTCGACCAGCTGCGGCAGCACCGGGATGATGAGGCCGAAGGAGAGCACCTCCACGGCGACCGTCACCATGATGAAGCCGATGGCGGCGCGGCTCCCCCTCATGCCGGCGGCCGGGGCTCCGGGCGGATGCGCTCCGGGCGGAGGTGCTCCGGTGCGCTCACGCCGCGACCGAGGGCGGCAGCCCGGCCTCGTCCTTGGCCGTGCGGATGGTCTGCAGGGTCTGCACCCGGGCCACCTGGTCGAGCCCGGTGAGCCGCGCGGTCAGCCGGTTCTCGTGCGCCGTGTCGCGGGCGACGAGGCGCAGCAGGAAATCGCCGCCGCCGCGGATCATGTGGCACTCCCGGACCTCGGGCCAGGCCGCGACCTCCGCCTCGAAGGCGGTGAGCACCGCCTCCTTCTGGCTCTCCAGGCCCACCAGGGCGAAGAAGGTGACCTCGTAGCCGAGGGCGGCCGGCTCCACAACCGCGTGGTAGCCGCGGATGACCCCCTCCTCCTCCAGCCGGCGCAGTCGGCGCAGGCAGGGAGGCGCGGAGAGGCCGACGCGCCGGGCCAGCTCCACATTGGTGATGCGGCCATCGGCCTGCAGCTCGGCCAGGATCTGCAGGTCGACCGCGTCGAGGTCGGCGCGATCACGGTCAGCCTTCATTCTGTCCATTCGTTGCGGGTTCCCGGCGCGGGCGGCAATATCCGTGCTCCGCTGCGGTGCGGCAAGGCTCCGGCTTGAGACACGCCCTGCCATTGCAAATATGAGGCCGGGCGAGAACAGTCCGGAATCATTGCCGTGCCCCTCACCCACCGCACGCGCCTGCTCATCATCGGCGCCGGCCCCGCCGGCTACACCGCCGCCATCTACGCGGCGCGGGCGGGGCTGCAGCCCATCCTGGTCGCCGGGCTGCAGCCGGGGGGCCAGCTGACCATCACCACCGATGTCGAGAACTATCCGGGCTTCGCCGAGCCCATCCAGGGCCCCTGGCTCATGGAGCAGATGAAGGCCCAGGCCGAGCATGTCGGCACGACCATCGTCCAGGACGTGATCACCCGCGTGGACCTCTCCCGCCACCCGTTTCGGGCGGAGGGCGATTCGGGCGAGTTCTTCCTGGGCCGGGCGATGGTGATCGCGACGGGCGCCCAGGCGCGCTGGCTCGGCATCCCGGGCGAGAAGGAATTCTCGGGTTTCGGCGTCTCCGCCTGCGCGACCTGCGACGGCTTCTTCTTCCGCGGCAAGGACGTGGCCGTCATCGGCGGCGGCAACACGGCGGCGGAGGAGGCGATCTACCTCTCCAACCTGGCGCGCAGCGTCACCCTGATCCACCGGCGCGACGCGCTGCGCGCCGAGCGCATCCTGCAGGAGCGGCTGTTCGCCCGGCCGAACATCCGCTTCCGCTGGAACACGGTGACGGAGGCGGTGCTGGGGACGGAGGCGAAGTTCCGCGCCGTCCGCGCCCTCCTCCTGCGGGACGTGACGACGGGCGCGCGGGAGGAGCTGCCGCTGGACGGCGTCTTCGTGGCGATCGGCCACGACCCGGCGACGGCCCTCTTCCGCGGCCAGCTGGCAATGGATGCCGAGGGCTACATCCTGACCGAGCCCGGCCGCACCCGGACCAGCGTGGAGGGCGTGTTCGCCGCCGGCGACGTGCAGGACCGCATCTTCCGCCAGGCGGTGACGGCGGCCGGCACCGGCTGCATGGCGGCGCTCGAGGCCGAGAAATGGCTGGCCCACATGCCGGAGGAAGCGCCGGCGCTGGAGGCCTGGACCTGACCCTGGCGCGCCCCGGTCCGCGGGGCGCGCAACAAACACGTTGGCGCGGCAGCGCGGCGCACCGCACAATGGCGGGATTCGCGGTGCGGACGGAAATGGCGGGGAGGCATGCCGCTCGACTGGGACAAGCTGCGCGTCTTCCACGCGGTGGCCGAGGCGGGGTCCTTCACCCATGCCGGGGAGTCGCTGAACCTCAGCCAGTCCGCGGTCTCCCGCCAGATCCAGGCGCTGGAGGAGGCGCTCTCCGTGCCGCTCTTCCACCGGCATGCGCGCGGGCTGATCCTGACCGAAGCGGGGGAGACGCTGAACCGCTCGGTGCGCGAGGTCTTCGCGAAGCTCGCCATGACCGAGGCGCTGCTGACCGAGAGCCGCGAGCGCCCGGCAGGCCGCCTGAAGATCACCTGCACGACGGGCTTCGGCAGCACCTGGCTGGCGCCGCGGCTGGAGCGGTTCCTGACGCTCTACCCGGAGGTCACGGTCACCCTGCTGCTCGACGATTCCGACCTCGACCTGGCGATGCGGGAGGCGGATGTCGCGGTGCGCATGCACCCGCCGCGGCAGCCGGACCTGATCCAGCGGCACCTGGCGAGCTTCGGCTGGCGGGTCTGCGCCGCGCCCGCCTACCTGAAGCGCTACGGCCTGCCGCAGCGCGTGGAGGAGCTGGACGCGCACCGGCTGATCGTCTGGGGCGACCACAACCCGCCGATCGACGAGGTGAACTGGCTGGCCGAGGCCGGCCGCCGCCCCGGCAGCCCGCGCCGCGCGGTCGTCGAGGTGAGCAGCCTGACCGGCATGCTGCGCGCCGTGCAGAGCGGGTTGGGGATCGCGGCGCTGCCGGACTACATGGGGCACGAGCTGGACGGGCTGCTGCGCGTGCTGCCGGACCTGAAGCCGCCGCGGCTGGACGCCTACTTCGTCTATCCGGAGGAGATGCGGAATTCGAAGCGCGTCGCGGTGTTCCGCGACTTCGTCGTTGCGGAATTGGGGATGTCCGGTTCGTGACATGCGCTTCCCGCATGGCGGGGGAGCGGATTTCCCGAAGCGGTCGGAGCGGGGTCGTTCCCTAATCTGGTGTCGATCCGGCGGCTTGGCCGGAGGGGGTCCGGCCGGTTGGACGGGCCCCGACGTCTCCCAGACGTGAAGCCTCCCTGTTGACTTGGCCCGTCGATCCAATGGGTTGGCGGGCCTTTCTTTTTGGCCGAATGCCGCCGCGTGGTTCGGCCCCATGAGGTCGAGGTTCGGTGGCCGGGTGGGGATGGGATCACGCGCGATGGCCATCCTCGATGCGACACGGCGCTCATGCACATTGAGCCAGTGCCGATTCCGTGTCGGTTCGTCGGGAAGGGTGGCCATTTCGAGGGTTATTTGCCCCTCCAATGGCCACGCCCTCAGCGCGCCGGGCGCATGTCCCCAGTGCGAAGTCTAACAGGTGCAGTAGGCAAGCATTACGACGTGGGCTTGCCTTCGGACTCCGACGGAACAGGGCCCATGGAAGCCGCGGGCGCAGCGCCGGGTGTGGGGCTGAGGACCACTGTCGTGCTGGAGGGATAGGTTGCCACCGCCCCCGAGGACACATCGACGATGATACCGACAATGCCGCCGAGAAGGAGGTTTCCGATCACCCAGGGCTGAAGGCCGGATTCAACCGTGGAAGTGCCTTGCATCCGGTTGTTGTCCTTCGTGCAGGACACCACGATCGGCCGAGACGACTTGCCGAAGGCGGCTGTGGAAGGCGTCTGATTCACGTAGCCGATCGTCTGGCCACCACGTTCGAGTTTGCAGGTCGCGCCGGCTGGCT
Source organism: Crenalkalicoccus sp. (assembly GCA_035640795.1). Classification (GTDB taxonomy): domain Bacteria; phylum Pseudomonadota; class Alphaproteobacteria; order Acetobacterales; family Acetobacteraceae; genus DASQVL01. The sequence continues at coordinate 5,165 of DASQVL010000261.1, forward strand.
CGCTCGCCAGAGCCATGGTGTGTTCGGTACCGGTTACAATAGATGCGCAACCCGGAAGAGCGAGTACCGCCAGAAGGCCAGCAACCTTTCGCATGTCCACTTTCCCCA
>DASQVL010000262.1:0-7444 GCA_035640795.1 Crenalkalicoccus sp.
TTTCGCTGCGCTGGATGCCGATGTCGCCGCCCTCTTCTCGGGACCGGACGGCGCACGCTGGAAGGGCGCGGTTCGCGCAGCCTTGGCGAGCACGCGTCGCCACGTGCGTTGCGAAACGCAGGCATTGGAGGACGAGCCCGACGTAAAGCGGGGCCCCCCTCGCCGGTCGCGCCGAGGACCGCCTCAGCTCGGCGCTGCAACCTGGTGTCGCACGCCGGCTCGGGCTCGATGAGCCTCGCGGTGCGATCACAGCGCCTCGCCTGCTGAACCACTTGCGCCGTCACGCCGACATCGTCCTGCAAGCGGCAATTGTCGCGACGGCCTCAGCCCTCTGACGCCTCCAAAGACGGGCGATCGGAAACGGATGCGGACGGCAATGAATCGATTCGAGTGCCTCGCGCTCGAGGTGCGCAAGTGTCCAGTCGAGGCGGCCACGACCGCATAGCGACAAGAGTAGCGTCCTCAAAGGAAGGCAATTCATGGAACCCGATGCGCAAGCGACATCGACCGGGCCTCGCGCCGCGGCGGCAGCGCGAAATGCCGTGCTGGTGCTGGAGGACGGTACGGTCTTCAGAGGGAGGGGCCTCGGCGCCTTCGGTCAAGCCCTGGGCGAAGTGTGCTTCAACACGTCGATGACGGGATACCAGGAGATCCTCACGGACCCCTCCTACGCAGGTCAGATCATCACCTTCACCTTCCCCCATATCGGGAACGTCGGCGCAAACAACGAGGACATCGAGTCGCGTCGGCCCGCTTGTCGCGGCGTCGTGCTGCGCGAAGACGTCACTCCCGCCGCCAACTGGCGGGCCAAGATGCCGATGGCTCGTTGGCTGGACGAGAGAAATCTCATCGGGATCGCCGGGGTGGACACGCGCCGGTTGGTCAGCCGCATCCGTGATCAGGGAGCTCCGAAGGGCTGCCTCGCCTTCGCTCCGGAGGGCCACTACGACATCGCGTATCTTCAACGAGCCGCTTCGGACTGGCATGGCCTCGAAGGCATGGACCTGACCGGAGAGGTGTCGTGCGGCGAGCCGTACGAGTGGACCGAGACCGCGTCGCTCGTCACGGAAGGGCACGGCCAGCCGCAACCCCGGCAACGCCACGTCGTGTGCGTCGACTACGGCGTCAAGCGCAGCAGCCTCCGCTGTCTCGCCGGTCTCGGCCTTCGCGTCACCGTCGTCCCGGCGCGTAGCTCGGCGGCGTCGCTTCGCGCGCTGCGGCCCGACGGGATCTTCCTCTCCAACGGCCCCGGCGACCCGTCGGCAACCAGCGTCTTCGCCGTCCCCATGATCCGCGAGATCATCGCCTCAGGGCTGCCAATCTTCGGAATCTGCCTCGGGCACCAGCTGCTTGCGCTCACCCTCGGCGCTCGCACGGTCAAGATGCACCTGGGTCACCGCGGCGGCAACCATCCGGTGCAGCACCGTGAATCCGGCCGCGTCGAGATCACCTCGCAGAACCACGGCTTCGTCGTAGCGCGCGAGTCCCTCCCCGCAGAGCTGGAGGAGACGCACAGGTCGCTCTTCGACGGGACCCTCGAAGGACTGCGCATGAAGGACCGGCCGGTCTTTTCCGTGCAATTCCACCCCGAAGCCAGCCCGGGCCCGCAGGACAGCCACTCGCTCTTCGAGCAGTTCGCGAACCTGATGCGGCGATAGGAGACCACCCAAATGCCGAAGCGAACCGACATCAAGTCCATCCTGGTGCTTGGGGCAGGGCCGATCGTCATCGGGCAGGCGTGCGAGTTCGACTATTCCGGGGTGCAGGCCTGCAAGGCCCTGAAGGCCGAAGGCTACCGGGTCATCCTGGTGAACTCGAACCCGGCCACCATCATGACGGACCCCGAGCTCGCTCACGCCACCTATGTCGAGCCACTCACACCGGAGGTGGTCGAGCGCATCATCGAGGCGGAGCGGCCCGATGCGCTGCTCCCGACCCTGGGCGGCCAGACGGCGCTCAACTTGGCGATGGCGCTGGTGCGGTCGGGCGCGCTCCAACGCCATGGCGTCGAGATGATCGGCGCCAATGCCGAGGCGATCGACAAGGCCGAATCCCGCAAGCGTTTCCGCGAAGCTATGGAGCGCATCGGGATCGCCTGCCCGCGCGCGCAACTCGTCCGCTCCGTTGACGAGGCTGTCGCCGCTCTCGAGCAGGTCAGCTTGCCAGCGATCATCCGCCCCTCTTTCACCTTGGGCGGGGAAGGCGGCGGCATCGCGACCACGCTCGGCGAGCTGATGGAGACGGTCGAGCGCGGCCTCGCCCTCTCGCCGGTCGGCGAGGTGCTCGTCGAGGAATCGCTGCTCGGCTGGAAGGAATACGAGATGGAGGTGGTCCGCGACCACGCGGACAATTGCATCATCGTCTGCTCCATCGAGAACGTCGACCCGATGGGCATCCACACCGGCGACTCGATCACGGTAGCGCCAGCCCTGACACTGACCGACAAGGAGTACCAGCGGCTGCGCAACGCCTCGATCGCCTGCCTGCGCGAGATCGGCGTCGACACCGGCGGTTCCAACGTCCAGTTCGCCATCGATCCCGAGACCGGACGGATGGTCATCATCGAGATGAACCCCCGGGTCTCCCGCTCATCGGCCTTGGCCTCCAAGGCGACCGGATTCCCGATCGCGAAGATCGCGGCGAAGCTGGCCGTCGGCTATCGCCTCGATGAACTGAAGAACGACATCACCAAAATCACGCCGGCCTCTTTCGAGCCGACCATCGATTACGTCGTCACCAAGGTGCCGCGGTTCACCTTCGAGAAGTTTCCCGGCGCCGAGGCAGCGCTCACCACCTCGATGAAATCCGTCGGCGAGGCGATGGCCATCGGGCGCTCCTTCAAGGAGTCACTTCAAAAGGCATTGCGGTCGCTCGAGATCGGCCTGACCGGTCTCGACGACGTGGAGATCGACGGCGCGCGTCGCGCGGACGGGTCGGTCGACGAGGAGCGGGTGTGCGACGCGTTGAGCCGGTGCGCCCCCGACAACCTCCTGCGCATCGCACAGGCTCTGCGCCTCGGGATCTCCATCGACGCCGTTTACCGGGCGTCGCGCGTGGATCGCTGGTTCCTGCGCCAGATCGCCGACCTCGTCGCGATGGAAGAAACCGTGCGGGCGAACGGCCTGCCCCGGGACCGCGAGACCTTCGCCGAGCTCAAGCGTGCCGGCTTCTCGGACGCGCGGCTGGCCCGGCTGGCCCTGGTCGATCCGGCCGCGCCGACGGCGTACCGCGAGGAGCACGCGATCCATCCCGTCTTCAAGCGCGTCGACACCTGTGCCGCAGAATTCCACGCCTTCGCTCCGTACCTCTACTCGACCTACGAGTATTCGACGAGCTGTGAAGCGAACCCCAGCGGGCGGGAGAAGGTCCTCATCCTCGGCGGCGGCCCGAACCGGATCGGGCAGGGAATCGAGTTCGACTATTGCTGCGTCCACGCGGCCTACGCCCTGGCCGAGGCCGGCTATGAAACGATCATGGTCAACTGCAACCCGGAGACCGTATCAACCGATTACGATACCTCCGATCGCCTCTACTTCGAACCCCTCACTGTCGAGGACGTCGTCGAGATCGCGCGAAAGGAGATGTCCCGCGGCCGGTTGAGGGGAGCGATCGTTCAGTTCGGTGGGCAGACCCCGCTCAAGCTGGCCGGCGCACTCGAGGAGGCCGGCATCCCGATCCTCGGGACACCGCCCGACGTCATCGACCTGGCCGAGGACCGGGAGCGCTTCCAAGCCCTATTGCACCAACTTCGCCTGAAGCAGCCGGCGAACGGAACAGCGACCACGGTGGCGGAGGCGGAAGCCGCGGCGGAGCGCATAGGATACCCGGTTCTCTTGCGACCCTCCTACGTCCTCGGCGGGCGGGCGATGCAGCTCGTGCAGGATGTCGACGCGCTGCGCCGATATATGGTGGAGGCGACGCACGTCTCCGGGCCCAATCCGGTGCTCGTTGACAAGTTCCTCGACGGCGCCGTCGAAGTCGATGTGGACGCCATTGCGGACGAGACGGACGTCTACATCGCAGGCATCATGCAGCAGATCGAAGAGGCGGGAGTGCATTCGGGCGACTCAGCGTGCGCCCTGCCGCCCTTTTCCCTGCCAGCCGAGGTGGAAGCCGAACTCCGCCGGCAGACTCGGCTCATCGCCCGTGGGCTCGGTGTCGTGGGCCTGATGAACGTGCAGTATGCAATTCAGGGCAACGATATCTACGTCCTGGAGGTCAATCCGCGCGCGAGCCGAACCGTGCCCTTCGTGGCGAAGGCGATGTCCGTGGCGGTGGCGAAGATCGCGGCCCGGGTCATGGCCGGCGAGCCGCTCGCCCGGTTCGCGCTCAGCGAGCCGAGGCTCGACCACGTGGCGGTCAAGGAGGCGGTGCTGCCCTTCGCGCGGTTCCCGGGGAGCGACGTCATTCTCGGCCCCGAGATGAAGTCGACCGGGGAGGTCATGGGCATCGATCGGGATTTTGCCACGGCATATCTCAAAGCACAGCTTGGGGCGGGGCTGCGCCTGCCACGTTCGGGGAACGTGCTGCTCTCCGTGCGCGATGCCGACAAACCAGGCATCGTCGACATGGCCCGGCAGCTTGCGCGGCTCGGGTTCCATCTCCTGGCGACCAACGGCACCGCGGCGTGCCTGCGGCGCGCCGGAGTGCAGGTGAGCACCGTCGCGAAGGTCGAGGAAGCCGCTGCTGATAATGTCGTGCATCTGCTCGACCGCGGCGAGATTCAGCTCCTCATCACCACCGCCCTGTGGGCGGACGAGGTAGCGGGCGGTCGCCTACTGCGGCTGCGTGCCCTGCAGCGCCGGATTCCCTATTGCTCGCGGCTCAGCATCGCGCGGGAGATGGTGTGCGCCCTCGAGCGTCAACAGAATTGGGAGCCGCGCGTGCGGCCGCTGCAGTCCTACGCGCAACAGCATCCGCCGCTCAAGCTTTTCATCCGCCAGCCCCTCACGCAATCGGGGGACGAGAGCAAGGCGATCGTCGAAGGTGTGCTCCGGATCGTGGCGGACATCGGCAGGCATGGGGTTCGATTTGAATATCTCACCGGCGACACGGCGCTGTCCGACCGGACCTTCCGTGAGGCCTTTGAGCAAAGCCAGGGCCTTCCATTCACCGCGGTGAATTTCCGCCGCCACCGGTTGGCTCAGCTCCGTCGTGCCGACGCCTTCCTTTTCATCCGCACGGCGATGAGCGAGAGCGGCACGTTCGAGGTCGCCTACAACGTCTTCGCCGAGCCTCGCGCGCCGATGTTCTTCGCGGTGTGGAAGCACGCACCGATCAGGACCACGCTCCTGCGCGACCTCGAAGAGGTGTGCGACGCGACTTATTGCGAGTTCGAGCACCCAGAGGAGCTGCGCAGCGGCCTCGAGCGCTTCTTCCAGCGGATCGGCAAAGGGGGGGCCGCCCCGGTCTCGCCGACGGCCCGTCGCGACTGGCGAACGGGCTCTGAGCGTCCAAAACACCAGCTGGCGCGAAGCCATGATCTGGGGCTCGGATCAAGCAGGCGGGCACCGGCTCGCCCTACCTCGGTTTGACCCGCGGCAACGACGCAGGAGCGGAGGCGAGACCGGCCCGACCACCTGTTCGGGCACCTGGTAGCGCCTCCGAACGGTAACCGGGATCGTCCGACGCCTCGTGCGGATACCCACCCGCCCCGGCGCCCGGCGGCTCGCTGCACCAGCGCCCACCGAAGCCGAAGCGCTCCGCAGCGCCTCCGAGGGCTACCGCGCACTGCCCAAGGGGACCGTCAGCGCATCATAGCCATAGACCCAGTCGGGATCGGTGGGCCGACTCAGCCATTCGTTCCTGTGCGAGGTGAGCTGGATCCGCGCCGTCCGCTCCTGGCGCAGTGCCGCGTAGCGGACAAAGGCGTCCTCGACGCTGTCGAAGGCAGCGAGACAGCGCGCCAGCACTGCGCCATCCTCGATCGTGGTGGCCGCACCTTGCGCCATGTAGGGCGTCATCGGGTGGCAGGCATCGCCCAGCAGCACCACACGTCCCTCGCCCCAGCGCGGCAGCGGGTCGCGCTCGTACAGCGCCCATTTGTGGACATCCGGGCAGGCTTGCAGCACCGCTTGTACCTGCGGATGGAAGCCCCGGTAAGCGGCCCGGAGCTCGTCCAGGTTGCCCTTCGCCGACCAGCTTTCGGTGCGCCAGTCGGGCTCGGGCAGGCTGGTCACGAAGTAGACCTCATCGCGCCGCGGCGTGACGTAGTAGATCACGATGTGGCGGTCCGGGCCCCACCACTTCGTGCAGTCGTCGATGGGGAAGCCGTTCAGCAGCGCGGCCGGGAAGGTGGTGCGGTAAGCGACCCGGCCGGTGAAGCGGGGCTCCTCGGGACCGAACAGCCATTCCCGCACCCGCGAATGCACGCCGTCGGCGCCGATCAGCGCGTCGGCCCGTGCGGTGCTGCCATCGGCGAAGCGCATCGTGACGCCGTCCGCCCCTTGGTCCAGGTCCACCAGGGTCTTGTCCAGATGGATGCGCTCCGCGGGCACCACGGACTGCACCGCGGCGTGCAGGTCGCCGCGATGCATCAGCAGGTAGGGCGCGCCGTAGCGGGCCTCGAACCCGGGGCCCAGCGGCAACTCGTACTTCGCCGCGCCGGTGTCCCACTCCCGGTTGTTCCAGGAGGAGGGCTGGAAGGCGGCCGCCCGCAGCCGTGGCTCCAGTCCCAGGAAGCGCAGTACGCGGGTGGCATTGGCGCTCTGCTGGATGCCGGCACCCACCCGGGCGAAGCGTCGGGCCTGCTCATAGACCTGCACATCGTGGCCCTGCCGGTGCAGCAGGGCGGCGGCGGTGAGGCCGCCGATGCCGGCGCCGATGATGGCGATGCTGGGTCGGGTCATTCGCGCTTCCCTCATTCCATCCGGATATCGGCCCGGCGCACCACGGTGGCCCATTTGGCGATCTCGCCCCGCAGCATCGCGGCGAATTCGGCGGGCGTCCCCGGATGCGGCTCGGCGCCGATCTGCAGCAGGCGCTGGCGGATCGCGGGCTCCTGCAGCAGGCGGACCAGTTCGGCGTTCAGGCGCGCGACGATTTCGGGCGGTGTCCCCGTGCGCACGGAAATGCCGCCCCAGGAATAGGCGCCGTATCCGGCCAGACCCAGATCGGCGCCGGCTTCGGCGATGGTGGGCAGGTCCGGCAGCAGAGCGGAGCGCTGCGGGGTGGAAATGCCGAGCGCACGCAGCCGGCCGGACTGGACATAGGGCAGCGCCGTCGGGGCGTCACTGAACATCACGTCGACATGGCCGCCGAGCAGATCGGCCATGGCGGGAGCGCTGCCCTTGTAGGGCACCTGGCGCAACTGAACGCGAGCCTCCATGGCGAAGAGCTCGCCTGCCAGGTGCGTGCCGCCGCCATAACCGGAATGACCGAAGGTCAGGCCGCCCGGATCCGCCTTGGCGCGCGCGACGAGCTGGGCGACCGAGCCGATGGGCAG
>DASQVL010000263.1:0-2933 GCA_035640795.1 Crenalkalicoccus sp.
CGGGCAGGGCGCAAGGCGAAGACGCGGCCCCAGGCGGTATGATACCGCCCTGCAAACCTCAGCCCTTGGCCTTCGCCTCCCGCCGCCGGGCGTGCAGGATGAACTCGGTGTAGCCGTTGGGCTGCGCCGCGCCCTGGAACACCAGGTCGCAGGCCGCCTGGAAGGCCGGGCCGTCGAAGCCCGGCGCCATCGGGCGGTAGTTCGGGTCGCCGGCATTCTGCCGGTCCACGACGGCCGCCATGCGCCGCAGCGTCTCCCGCACCTGGCCTTCCCCGGTGATGCCATGGCGCAGCCAGTTGGCGATGTGCTGGGAGGAGATGCGGAGCGTCGCGCGGTCCTCCATCAGCCCGACATCGTGGATGTCCGGCACCTTGGAGCAGCCCACCCCCTGGTCCACCCAGCGCACCACGTACCCCAGTATGCCCTGCGCGTTGTTGTCGAGCTCCGCCTGCACCTCGTCCGGCTGCCAGTTGATGCTGGCGGCGAGCGGTATCGTCAGCAGCTCCTCGAGCTTCGCGCGGCGGCCGCCGCGGGCGATCTCCTCCTGCCGCGCGGCGACGTCCACCTGGTGATAGTGCAGCGCGTGCAGCGTGGCGGCGGTGGGGGAGGGGACCCAGGCGGTGTTCGCCCCCGCCTTGGGGTGCGCCACCTTCTGCTCCAGCATCGCCGCCATCATGTCGGGCGCCGCCCACATGCCCTTGCCGATCTGCGCCCGCCCGCGCAGCCCGCAGGCGAGGCCGACATCCACGTTGTTGTCCTCATAGGCCCTGATCCAGGGCGTCGAGCGCATGTCGCCCTTGCGGATCATCGCGCCGGCTTCCATCGAGGTGTGGATCTCGTCGCCGGTGCGGTCGAGGAAGCCGGTGTTGATGAAGACCACGCGATCCTTCGCGGCGCGGATGCACTCCTTCAGGTTGGCCGAGGTGCGCCGCTCCTCGTCCATGATACCCATCTTCAGCGTGGCGCGCGGCAGCTGGAAGGCGTCCTCCACGCGGGCGAAGAGCGCGTCCGCCCAGGCCACCTCCTCCGGCCCGTGCATCTTGGGCTTCACGATGTAGACGCTGCCGGCGCGGGAATTGTGGCCCTTGTGCGGGCCGCGCAGGTCGTGCAGCGCGATCGCCGCGGTGCACATGGCGTCCAGCACGGTCTCCGGCGTCGCGCGCCCCTCCAGCGTCACCGCATCCGTCATCATGTGGTGGCCGACATTGCGGATCAGCATCAGCGAGCGGCCGTGCAGCGTCAGGCCGCCGCCGCCCGGGCGCTGGTAGGTGCGATCCGGGTTCAGCCGGCGCGTGAGCATCGCGCCGCCCTTCTCGAAACTCGCCTCCAGCCTGCCGTTCATCAGCCCGAGCCAGTTGCGGTACACCAGGACCTTGTCGGCGGCATCCACCGCGGCGACCGAATCCTCGGCGTCCATGATGGTGGTGACGGCGCTTTCCAGCAGCAGGTCGGCGATGCCCGCGGGGTCGTCCTTGCCGATCGGGTGGTCGTGGTCGATGCGGATCTCGAGATGGAGGCCGTTGTTGACCAGCAGCACCGCCTCCGGCGCCGCCGCCTCCCCCTGGAAGCCGACGCACTGGCCGGGGCGGGCGAGGCCCACGGTGCGGCCATCCTGCAGCGTCACCTCCAGCGCACCGCGGATGATGGCGTAGCGCTTCGCGTCGCGGTGAAAGGCGCCGCCGGCGAGCGGCGCGGCCTGATCCAGCACCGCCCGCGCGCGCTCGACCACCTTCCGGCCGCGCACCGGGTTGTAGCCCCGGCCGCGCGCAGCGCCGTCCGTCTCCGGGATCGCGTCGGTGCCGTAGAGCGCGTCGTACAGGCTGCCCCAGCGCGCATTGGCGGCGTTCAGCGCGTAGCGGGCGTTGGAGACGGGGACGACCAGCTGCGGCCCGGCGATATGGGCGATCTCCTCGTCCACGCTGGCCGTGCCAATCTGGAAATCGGGACCTTCCGGCAGCAGGTAGCCGATCTCCCGCAGGAAGGCGGTGTAGGCGGCGAGGTCCACCGGGCGTTGCGGGTGCGCGCGGTGCCAGTCGTCGAGCTTCGCCTGCAGCTCGTCCCGCCGGGCGAGCAGCGTGGCGTTGCGTGGGGCGAGGTCGCGGAGGATGTCGGCATAGGCGGACCAGAAGCGGTCCGGCGTCACGCCGGTGCCCGGCAGCGCCTCCGCCTCCAGGAAATCCCGCAGCTCGCGCGCGACCTCGAGCCCCGCGACCGGCACCATATCCGCCATGCACGCCTCCCACCTCGGCCCCAGGCTGGCCGGGATCGGGGCGGTGATCAGCGAATTCGGCGGCGCCCGCAAGGGGGATGGCGGTCAAGCGAGGTGGAAGCGCCCGCCGCGGTCGCGGCCGGCGCTGCCGCGGGCTATGTCGTCGCCACGGCAGCCCCGGGCCCGGCCCGGGCGCCGCAACCGGGCGCCGCACCGGGCGAGAGCGGGACAAGCGATGGCGGTCTTCGAGCTGGTGATCGGCCTGCTGCTGGCCGGCGCCGTCCTGGCGCACTGGGCGCGCAAGTGGAACGCGCCCTATCCGGCGCTGCTGGCGCTGGCCGGCACCGCCGGCGCCGTCGTTCCCGGCCTGCCTGCGGCGACGCTCGATCCCGACCTGGCGCTCGCCCTCTTCGTCGCCCCGGTGCTGCTGGATGCGGCCTATGATGCCTCGCCGCGCGATCTCAGGGACAACTGGATCCCGGTCACCGGCCTCGTCGTCTTCGCCGTTGGCACCACCGTGCTTGCGGTCGCGCTGCTGGCGCGGGCGCTGCTGCCGGAGATGCCCTGGGCGGCGGCGCTCGCGCTCGGGGCCATCGTGGCGCCGCCGGATGCCTCGGCCGCCGCGGCGGTGCTCCGCCAGCTCCGCCCGCCGCACCGCGTGCTGGTGATCCTGGAGGGCGAGAGCCTGTTGAACGACGCCACCGCCCTGTTGATCTACCGCGTC
>DASQVL010000264.1:0-2586 GCA_035640795.1 Crenalkalicoccus sp.
CATTGCCGCCGACGATGAGCAGCGTGGGCGCGCGGACGCGTGCCAGGGCCGGCCCCGCCAGGTCAGGGCGCCCGCCCCGCGACACCACGGCGCCGACCACCTCCGGGCGTTCGGCCGCGGCCACCAGGGCGGCGCCGGCGCCGGTGCTGGCGCCGAAGTATCCGATGCGGAGCTCACGCGTGCCAGGGTTCCCGGCGGCCCAATCCGTGGCGTGGATCAGCCGCTCGGCCAGCAGGCCGATGTCGAAGCGCAGCGCCGCCGTTCTCGCGTCGACCGCTTCTTCTCCCGTGGTGAGGAGGTCGATCAGCAGGGTTGCCAGCCCGGCCTCATTGAGCAGCCGCGCCACGTAGCGGTTTCGTGGACTGTGCCGGCTGCTCCCGCTGCCATGGGCGAAGAGCACGAGCCCATGCGCCCCCTCCGGCAGGTTCAGGTCTCCCTCGAGCGTCACCGCGCCCGCCGGCACCCGGACCGGGTGATGCGCGATGCTCAACGATGTCGGTCCACCCATCCGCCTGGCCTCGGGCAAATGCTCCATCTCGTCGTTTGCAGAGCAGATTCGCGCCTCCGGGCGATGCCGCCCTGCGGCGATCCGCTCTAGATGCCGAAGGGGAAGGTCTCAGGCGGTTCGCCTGCCTCCCATTCGGCGGTGTAGTCGAGCGGCTCGACCGCCCGCGTCTCGTCGAAGTGCAGCACGGTGTCGAACTGCTCCGGCAGCCGCGCCTGGAAGTAGTGGCTCGCGCGTTCGGTTTCGGGGCGGTAGATCACCCCGATCGCCCGTTCGAGCAGCGCGGGCCGCAACCCCTGCGTTGCCGCCGTGCCATCGCGCAGGGTGAGCAGGAAGCGGTCGGGCCACGCGGCGTGGAACAGGGCCTCGTAGCTGCCGGCGAGCGCCGGCCGGACGCGCTTGCGCTCGGCCGGTCCATCCCAGTCGGACGCCGCCGTGACGGTGCCGTGATGCGTGGTGAAGCCGACCAGCACGGCGTCACCTCCATGCTTCTCGCGCACGAGCTGGCCCAGGTTCAGCTCGCCGCGCCGGCTCATCTCCGTCGCCCGGGCGTCACCCAGGTGCGAGTTGTGCGCCCAGACCGCGACCTTCGCGCGCCCGCCCTGCCGGCCCAGATGTCCGACCAGCGCCTCGAGCATCTCCGCCATGTGGCGATCACGCAGGTTCCACGACGATTCCTGCTCGAAGAACATCGAGCGGTAATACGCCTCGGCGTTCTTCACCAGGCGGGCATTCTGCTCGGCGTAGAAGAGCTCGTCCTCGGCCATGCGGCCGTCGCGTCGCGCCTGCTCCGCGACGCGGCGTTGCAGCTCGACAAGCTGGCTCACGACTTCGCCCTCGCACGACCTGGCATGGCCCGAGCCGACGAGGAGGCCGTAGATCCGGGTGTCCTCGGCGACCCGGTCCAGGCAGGCGTAGCGGAAGCGGGCCCGCCGCGCCGCCTCGGGGTCGGTCTTCTCCAGATACTGCAGCACGGCCTTCATCGAGGCGCGCAGGCTGTAGAGGTCGAGGCCGTAGAAGCCGGTCTTCGCGGCGCCCGCGGGCAGCGCATCATTGCGGGCCCGCAGCCACTCGACGAACTCGACCACGTCCCTGTTGCGCCACATCCAGGTCGGGAAGCGTCGGAAGTTGGCGAGTGCCTCGACGGCGTCGACATCGTCGCCCACGCCGCGCACGTAGCGGTTGACACGGTAGGCGTCCGGCCAGTCGGCTTCGACCGCGACGGCCGTGACGCCCTTCTCCTCGATGAGCCGCTTCGTGATCCGGGCGCGCTCGCGGTAGAATTCGTGCGTGCCGTGGGACGCCTCCCCGAGGAGTACGAGGCGCGCATCGCCGATCAGCTCCATGAGGGGATCGTAGTCCCGCTCCGTGCCGGTCAGCCTGTGGCCGGCCTCCCTGATGGCTTGCGTGAGTGCGGCCTCGGACGCGCCCGGTGCCGCCGAACCCGCCTCGGGGCTCTGCCGCTGCGCCAGCAGGTCGCGAACCTCCTCGTCCGATGTCTGCGAGAAGTCCTCGTACCAGGAGCCGACGCCGTGGAAGGGCTCGGGCGTGATGGCGCAGACAACTTCCTCGGCCTCCGCCTTCAGTTCCTCGCACGCCTCGGACGACGCCGTCGGCACGGCCACGACGATACGGGCGGGCTGCTGCTGCCGCAGCGCCTGGATCGCCGCACGCATGGTGGCCCCGGTCGCCAGGCCGTCATCCACGAGGATCACGGTCCGCCCGCGCACATCGGGCGGGGGACGGCCGCCGCGGTAGAGACGCTCGCGGCGCGCGAGCTCCCGCTGCTCCTGCTCCGCAACCGCGTCGATCACGTAGTCCGGAATGCGCAGAGCCCGCAGGATGCGGTCGTTCAGGACGCGCACGCCGCCCGTCGCAACCGCGCCCATCGCCATCTCTTCGTAGCCGGGGACGCCCAGCTTGCGCACGACGAAGACGTCCAGCGGCGCACCGAGCGCGCGGGCCACCTCATAGGCGACGGGCACACCGCCACGGGGAAGCGCCAGCACCAGCACATCCGGGCGATGGGCGTAGGCGGCGAGCTTCGTGGCGAGCATCCGGCCGGCCTCGCGGCGATTCCG
>DASQVL010000265.1:0-3389 GCA_035640795.1 Crenalkalicoccus sp.
GGACCCCCTCCGCCCTTTTTCTCATCCGCTTTCCGTCGCGCAGGCTCGATCGTCTCGCGCCAGGCCAGGGTTCCGCACCCCCGCGCGCGACGCTACATGCGCCCCAAACGATGGGAGAGCCGGCATGTCGGAGGCGGGCGAGCAGCGGGAGGCCATGGAGTTCGACGTGCTGGTCGTGGGCGGCGGCCCGGCCGGCCTCGCCGCCGCGATCCGGCTGAAGCAGCGCGCGCCGGACGCCTCCGTCTGCCTGGTGGAGAAGGGCAGCGAGATCGGCGCGCACATCCTCTCCGGCGCCGTCATCGAGCCCCGCGCGCTGGACGAACTGCTGCCCGACTGGCGCGAGGACCCGCCGGCGCTCACCACGGCGGCGAAGGAAGACCGCTTCATGTACCTGACGGCGAACCGCGCCCTCCGCCTGCCGACGCCGCCCACCATGCACAATGAGGGGAACTACATCGTCTCCCTCGGCAATGTCTGCCGCTGGCTTGGCGCCAAGGCGGAGGCGTTGGGCATCGAGATCTATCCCGGCTTCGCGGCCTCGGAGACCATCATCGAGGATGGCCGCGTGAAGGGCGTCGTCGCCGGCGTCATGGGCATCGGCAAGGACGGCGGGAAGGGCCCGAACTACCAGCCGGGCATGGAGCTGCGCGCCACCTACACCCTGTTCGCCGAGGGCTGCCGCGGCAGCCTCTCCAAGCAGCTGATGGAGCGCTTCGACCTGCGCGAGGGCGTCGCGCCGCAGACCTATGCGCTCGGCATCAAGGAGCTGTGGGAGATCCCGAAGGAGAAGCACAGGCCGGGCCTCATCTGGCACAGCGTCGGCTGGCCGCTGCCCTCCGACACCTATGGCGGCTCCTGGCTCTACATGCTGGGCGAGAACCTGGTCTCCATCGGCTTCGTCGTCGGCCTCGACTACCCGAACCCCTGGCTCGCCCCCTTCGAGGAGTTCCAGCGCTTCAAGACGCACCGCGCGGTGCGGCCCTTCCTGGAAGGCGGCAAGCGCATCGCCTACGGGGCGCGCGCGCTGAACGAGGGCGGCATCCAGGCGATTCCGAAGCTGGTCTTCCCCGGCGGCGCGCTGATCGGCGACGGCGCGGGCTTCCTCAACGTGCCGAAGATCAAGGGCACGCACACCTCCATGAAGTCCGGCATGCTGGCGGCGGATGCGGTGGCGGACGCGCTGCAGTCGGAGGACCGGCCGGCGGTGCTGGAGGCCTATCCGGCGGCGCTGCGGCAGAGCTGGGTGTGGAGCGAGCTCGAGGCCGTGCGCAACATCCGCCCGGCCTTCGCGAAGCTGGGCTTCTGGGGCGCCATGGCCTGGTCCGCCGTGGATGCCTATGTGCTGCGCGGCAAGGCGCCCTGGACCTGGCGCCACCACCAGGACCATGAGACGCTGCGCCCCGCCGCGCAGTCGAAGCGCATCGAATACCCGAAGCCGGACGGCAAGCTGACCTTCGACCGGCTCTCCTCGGTCTTCCTCTCGAACACCAACCATGAGGAGGACCAGCCGGTCCACCTGGTGCTGAAGGACCCGTCGCGCTGGGTGCCGGTGAACTGGGACACCTATCGCAGCCCGGAAAGCCGCTACTGCCCCGCCGCGGTGTACGAGGCGGTGGGGCCCGAGGCCGAGCGCGAGCTGAAGGGCACGCCGGACCCGGAGGCGACCGCCCTGCCCGGCGCGGAAGTGGAGGCGGGCAGCAACGGCGTGCGGCTCGTGATCAACGCGCAGAACTGCGTGCACTGCAAGACCTGCGACATCAAGGACCCGACGCAGAACATCGACTGGCGCACGCCGGAGGGCGGGGGCGGGCCGAACTACATCGGCGGCATGTGAGGGGCGGCAGGTAGCGCCATGCTGCACGGCCTCCTGCTGCTGCTCGCCTGCCAGCTGGCGGGCGAGGCCCTGGCGCGCGGCCTGCACCTCACAGTCCCGGGGCCGGTGATCGGCCTGGTGATGCTGGCCTTGGGGCTCGCCGTGCTGCCGCGGCTGCGGCCGGTGGTGACGCCGGTCGCGGCGACGCTGCTCGGCAACCTCTCGCTGCTCTTCGTGCCGGCGGCGGTCGGCGTGGTGCAGGTGCTGCCGCAGCTGGCGGCGCAGGGGGTGGCGATCGCCGCGGCCGTCCTGGTCTCGACCGTCGCGGCGCTCGCCGTCACCGCCCTCGTCTTCCGCGCCGTCGCGCGGCTCACCGGCGTTGCGGAGTGATGCAGGACGTCGCGACCCTCTGGGTCTATCTCCGCACCTCGCCGCTGCTCTGGCTGACGGCGACGCTCGCGGCCTATCTGGCCGCGGTGCAGCTGCAGGCATGGCTCGGGCGGCATCCCCTGGCGAACCCGGTGCTGATCGCGGTCGCGGTGCTGGTGCTGGTGCTGCGCGCGACCGGCACGCCCTACGCCGCCTATTTCGATGGCGCGCAGTTCGTGCATTTCATGCTGGGCCCGGCGACGGTGGCGCTTGCCGTGCCGCTGGTGGCGGAGGCGGGGCGGGTGCGCCGGCTGCTGCTGCCCATGCTCTGCGCCGTCACCGCGGGCTCGGCCACCGCGATCGTCACGGCGGTGGGCGTCGCCTGGGCGCTGGGTGCCTCGCGCTCCACGCTGCTCTCGCTCGCACCGAAATCGGTGACCACGCCGATCGCCATGGCGATTGCCGAGCAGGTGGGCGGCCTGCCGAACTTGACCGCAGTGCTGGTGATCCTGACCGGCATCACCGGGGCGGTGCTGGTGACGCCGCTGATGAATGGAATCGGGTTGCGCGACTACGCGGCGCGGGGATTTGCGGCTGGCGTGGCGAGCCATGGCATCGGCACGGCGCGGGCCTTCCAGGTGAGTCCGCTGGCGGGCACCTTCGCGGGGCTCGGCCTTGCGCTGAACGGGCTGGTGACGAGCGTGCTGGCGCCGGTGCTGATCGGGTGGATGATGTGAGGTGAGGGCCCGGCCTGCATCGAGCGTCGGGCCGTGCTCCGGGCTCCCGGCGAAGATGCCGTGCGTCTTCGAGGGTTGGGCTGACGCGAGCGGATCGGGCCCCGCGCCGGGAGGCCAGCTTCACCACACCAGATCCCCGCGCAGGAACGCCGCCGCCTCCGCCGTGCGCGGCTCCGCGAAGAAACGCTCCGCCGGCGCATGCTCCAGCACCCGTCCCTGGTGCAGGAACACCACCTCCCCCGCCAGCCGCCGCGCCTGCGCCAGATCGTGCGTCGTCATCACCACCTTCGTCCCGCCGGCCGCGATCGCTGCGACGATCGCCTCCACCGCCCGGGTCGCGGCGGGATCCAGGCTCGCCGTCGGCTCGTCCAGGAACAGCACCTCCGGCGCCAGCACGCTCGTCACCAGCCCGTTCAGCGCAAGGCCGAGCCCCGCGAAGGTGCCCGCCAGCGGACTCACCTGGAAGGCCC
>DASQVL010000266.1:0-7413 GCA_035640795.1 Crenalkalicoccus sp.
ACCTCCCGCAAGGCCAGCAGGCCACCGTCGGAGGAGAGCTGCCCGCCGTCGAAGCGGGCGATCAGCGGCTTGCCCGCGACCGGTGACAGGCCGGGCAGCGACGGGATAGCCTCAACCGTGACGGGCATGGTCTCCGGTGACCAAGGGATTCTGGGGTCGCAGCCGAATCCTACGTAGCTTCAACGGCTTGCGCCATGCCCGTCAGCTCGCGCGCATAAAGCAGGCTAATTCATATCCTGCCGGCACACCGTTTCGTCCACGCGCCCTCTTTCCTCGGGCTGACTTACAGCGAAGACTTCATCTTGCTGGAACTCACCTTCGTCGTAGGACAACCGAAAGAGACCCGGTTCGCTCTGCTGAAAGAATTGACCGATCGCGTCGTGGCCGCCACGGGCATCTCTCCCGACGACTTGTTCGTCCTACTCTACGAGTTGCCCGGTGAGAACATCTCATTAGGCCGAGGTTTAGCGCAGACCGCTGCTTCCCCATTGTCGCAGGCCTGATTGACGACGTGGCGAGGGGCACGTTCAGGGTTTTGATCGATCGCGTGTTCCCACTCGCAGAAGCGGCGCAAGCCCATCAATTGATACTAGAGCGCAACGCGTTCGGGCGCGTGCTTCTTGAGCGGTAAACTAGGCATTACCTGCATTGCGAGGTCTGGATGCATGCTTATGCTCTAGGTTGGCATAGTTGGCATAACCAGTTGGCGGCGAGAGTTGGTCGTTCATCCCAGAAATGCTCACACGGAGCATAGCGAGGAAGCATGTCTGCAACAGCAGCCCTGGAGCGCACCGCCCCGTTGTATGCGCGTGTTCGGTCGGTCATTCCGCCCTTTGAGTGGCCCGTCTTCGCCGAGGATATTGATGTCATCCTGGAGTTGAAGCGCCGCCGCAACGCCGTGGTGTTGGCGCACAACTACCAGACGCCCGAGATCTTCCACTGCGTAGCCGATATCGTGGGCGACAGCCTGGCCCTGGCGCGCGAGGCGATGCGGGTGGATGCCGAGGTGATCGTCCTTGCCGGCGTGCATTTCATGGCGGAGACCGCGAAGCTGCTGAACCCGGGCAAGACGGTGCTGATCCCGGACCTCCGGGCCGGCTGCTCACTCGCCGAATCCATCACCCCGGCCGATATCCGACTGCTGCGTGAGCGCTACCCGGGCGTACCGGTCGTGACCTATGTCAACACCTCCGCCGCGGTGAAGGCGGAGTCCGACATCTGCTGCACGTCAGGCAATGCGAAGAAGGTTGTCGATTCCCTCGGTGCGGAGCGCGTGATCCTGCTGCCGGACGAATACCTGGCACAGAACGTCGCGGCGGAGACGGGCATCAAGATCATCACCTGGACCGGCCATTGCGAGGTGCATGAGCGCTTCACCGCAGACCAGGTCCGCCAGTTTCGCCAGGAGAATCCCGGCGTGGTCGTGCTGGCGCATCCGGAATGCCCGCCCGATGTGGTGGCGGAAGCCGATTACGCCGGCTCCACCGCCATGATGAGCGATTATGTCGCGGCGCAGAAGCCGGCCCGCGTGGTGCTGCTCACGGAATGCTCGATGAGCGACAACGTCGCCGTGCAGCACCCGGACGTCTCCTTCGTGCGCCCCTGCAATCTCTGCCCGCATATGAAGCGCATCACGCTGCCAAAGATCCGCGCGGCGCTGGAGACGATGCGCCACGAGGTCACGATCGACCCGGCGGTCGCGGTCCGTGCCCGCCGCGCCGTCGAGCGCATGCTGGCGGTCTAGCCATGTCCACGCTGCCCCCCGGCGCGCCCGTCGTCATCGGCGGCGGGCTGGCCGGGCTGCTGACAGCGCTGCATCTGGCGGAGTCGGGGCCGGTGGTGGTGTTGGCGCGCGCGCCGCTCGGCACCGGTGCCTCCAGCGCCTGGGCGCAAGGCGGCGTCGCCGCGGCCATGGGCGCGGATGACAGCCCGCACCTGCATCTGCGGGACACGCTGGCCGCCGGCGACGGGCTGTGCGATCCGGTCGCGGCCGAGCGGGTGCTGCAAGCCGGGCCGGCGGCCATCGCGGCTCTGATCCGCCGTGGCGTCCCCTTCGATCGCACCGCCGGCGGCATGTTGGCTCTGGGCCTGGAGGCGGCGCATAGCCGCCGCCGCATCGTCCATGCACGGGGCGACGGCACCGGGGCCGAGATCCTGCGCACCCTGGCTGCAGCGGCGCGGGCAAGCCGGAACATTACCCTGCGGGAAGGCGTCGAGGCGCGGCGGCTGGCGGTCGAGGACAACCGGATCCACGGCGTGCTGGCGGTGGGGCCGGGCGGCGCCATGCTGCTGCCGGCCAGACGCGTGGTGCTCGCCACCGGCGGCATCGGCGGGCTCTACGTGCACACCACCAACCCACCAAGCGCCTTCGGCCAAGGACTGGTGCTGGCCGCGGCCGCGGGGGCGGCGCTCGCGAACCTGGAATTCGTGCAATTCCATCCGACGGCGCTGGATGTCGGGCTCGACCCACTGCCGCTGGTGAGCGAGGCGGTGCGCGGCGAAGGCGCGACATTGGTGGATGAGACCGGCATGCGCTTCCTGGCCGATACGCCGGGTGCGGAACTCGCGCCGCGTGACGTGGTGGCGCGCGCCGTCTGGCAGCAGTTGCAGGCGGGGCACCGCGTCTTCCTCGATGCACGCGCCGCGCTCGGACTGGATTTCGCCCGCCGCTTTCCCGGCATTGCCGCCGCCTGCCGCCGCGTCGGCGTGGACCCGGTCCGGCAGCCCATTCCGGTGGTGCCGGCAGCACATTTCCACATGGGCGGCGTGGCGGTGGACGCCGCGGGCCGCAGCACGGTGGAAGGGCTCTGGGCCTGTGGCGAGGTGGCAGCCACCGGCCTGCACGGCGCCAACCGCCTGGCCAGCAACTCGCTGCTGGAAGCCGCCTGCTGTGCCGGCTGGGTGGCCGAAAGCGTTGCCGGTACGCCCGAGCGGGCGTCGCGGCCGCTGCCTGTCCCGCCATTGCCCCCTGCTTCAGACCCCGCTGCGGTGCGAGCGGTCCTGTCACGCCGCGTCGGCTTGCTGCGCGAGGCGGAGGGGCTGCGCCAGGCCGTCCTGACGCTGCACCATTTGGCTGGGGCAGGCGGGCCGGCGGCCGATCCCGCGCGCGTCGGCCTGATGCTGGCCATCGCCGCGCTGCGGCGGGAGGAGAGCCGCGGCGCCCATGCCCGCACCGACTTCCCCGCCCGCTCCCCTGCCTGGGCGCGGAGCCTGCCCCTGCGGTGGACGGAGGCGCTCGCCGCCGCACGCCGGATCCTTGCCGAAAACCCACCCGGTGCCCGGAGGGCCTGACCACATGCTTCCTGCCCCCTTGCCGCAGGTCATGCTCGAACCGCTGGTGCGCGCAGCGCTGCTGGAGGATCTCGGCCGTGCCGGTGACATCACAACCGACGCCATCGTACCGGCGGATCTGTCGACGCGCGTGGCGCTGATCGCGCGGCAGCCGGGCGTGGTGGCCGGGCTCGACCTGGCTCTGCTGGCCTTCCATCTGATCGAGCCCCGCATCGCCGCCATGGTCGAGCGGCCCGATGGCAGCCGCCTCGCCCAGGGTGATGTCATCGCCACCCTCGCCGGCCCGGCGCGCGGACTGCTGACGGCGGAGCGGGTGGCGCTGAACTTCCTCGGTCATCTGAGCGGCATCGCCAGCGCCACTGCCACGATCGTCGGGGCGGTGCGGGGCACCAGGGCCAGCATCTGCTGCACGCGCAAGACCATGCCCGGGCTGCGTGCCATCCAGAAATACGCGGTGCGGGTGGGCGGCGGCTCCAATCACCGCTTCGGGCTGGATGACGCGGTGCTGATCAAGGACAACCACCTGGCCATCGCCGGCGGCATTCGCCCGGCGGTGGAGCGCGCCCGCGCCCGGACCGGCCATATGGTGAAGATCGAGCTGGAGGTGGAGACGCTGGCGCAACTGGAGGAGGCGCTGGCCTTGGGGGTGGACGCCGTGCTGCTGGACAATATGGACCTGCCCACTCTGCACCGGGCGGTGGCCACGGTGGACGGGCGCGCCATCACCGAAGCCTCCGGCCGGATCACGCCGCAGACCGCGCCTGAGGTGGCGGCCACAGGGGTGGACCTGATCTCCATCGGCTGGCTGACACACAGCGCAATGGTGCTCGACATCGGGCTGGACCACCGGGGTTGAGCGCGGCGGAAGCAGCCGGCGGCCGCCCGGGACGAGGGCGCGACGGCCTCACGCAGGAACAGGCATATCCACTGCCCGGTCGATCTCCAGCGCGCCCGCCTTGATGCGCGGGATCAACTCCCGCCCGAACTCCGTCGTATCGGCCATCGGGTCAAAGCCGCGCATGAGGAAGGAGGAGACGCCCAAGCGGTAGTAGCCGAGGATCGCCTCGGCCACCTGCTCGGGCGTCCCGACGAGACAGGCAGTATTGCCGAGGGCCCCGGTGGCCTTGGTGATGCCCATCCACAGGCGTTCGTCGTGCACGTCCTTCTCCTGCGCGAAGGCGAACTGGCGGCGGCCGGCATTGTCCACGGGCGCGCGCACGCCCTCCTGCTCCTGCCGCTTCCAGCCGAGCGGCCCGGCCATCCCGGCCAGGATCCGATGCGCCTTGTCCCAGGCCTCGCCCTCCGTCGGCGCGATGATCGGGCGCACCGACATGTTGAAGCCTACGGTCCGGCCGTGCTTCGCCGCGCGCGCCCGAAACTCGGCGATGCGCTCGGCAGTGGTGGCGCGAGGCTCGGCATATATGGCGAAGGTATCGCACTCGGCCGCGCCCATCTCCAGCGCGCCCTCGGATGCGCCGCCGAACATGATCGAAGGGCGCGGCGTCTGGAAGGGCCGCACATCGGAATGGGCGCCGTTCACGCGGTAGAACCGCCCCTTGAAGTCGAAGGGCGCGTCTGCGGCCCAGGTCTTCTTCATCAGATGCAGATATTCCTGGGCACGCGCGTAGCGCTCCGCCTTCGGCGTGTAGTCGCCGTCGCCCTGCTGCTCGGCGTCTGTCTTGCCGGTGATGATGTGTAGTCCGACGCGGCCGCCGGTGACCTGGTCGAAGGTCGCGACCTTCCGGGCGAACAGGGTCGGCGCGACGAAGCCGGGCCGGTGTGCGATCACATAGCCCAGCCGTTCCGTCTGGGCCGCCGCGTGCATGGCGACGACGAAGCCCTCGGCCGAGGAGGAGGAGTAGCCGACGAGCACCGAATCGAACCCAGCCGCCTCATGCGCACGGGCGAAGTCCACGATGAAGGGCGGGGAGATCGAGCCCTCGATGACGAGGAGCGTCGACCCCCGGGGCGGCGGGCTCACCCCGATCATGCCGATGATCAGTGCGGGCATTGGCGTCTCCTCAGGTAGCGCATCGGCGGGCGAATGCGGCGCGACGATGCTTTCGACCCGTAGGGTAGGTCGTCACAGGTCATCAAAGATAACGATTTATATTCGACAAGCTTGATCCAATTCGGCGATATAAAGCTGGGGTCGGAGGACGCTCATGAATATCCGGCAATTCGAGACCCTTGCCGCCATCGTCGATCACGGCGGCTTCGCGGCCGCCGCCGATGCGCTCGCAACCACGCAGTCGGCCGTGTCGGCGCGGATCAAGGAGCTGGAAAGGCAGCTCGGCGTGCCTTTGTTCGACCGGTCGCGGCTCCGGGCCCGGCTCACCGCGAAGGGCGAGGAACTCCTCCCCCTCGCGCGGCAATTCATGCGGCTGGCCGGTGACGTCGCGCGCCGCGTCGGTGATCCAGGCGCCTTCGGCGGCATCATCCGCATCGGCGTGGCAGGCCTCGTCGCGCAGACGGTGCTGCCCAGGCTCCTCATCGAGATGCGGCTCCGGTTCCCGAGGCTGGCCGTCAGGGTCCACGTCAGCCTTGCCGGCGCGCTGGCGACGCTGCTGCAAGACGGCGCTCTGGATCTCGCCCTCACCACTGCGCCGGTCACGGGCGCGGAATTGGCGGTGCGCTCCATTGGGCACCAGTGCTTTGCCTGGATGGCCGGCCCCGCACTTCGAACGCCGGACGCCGTCCTCCGCCCCGGTGACGTCGCACGCCTCCCGGTCCTGGGCTTCCCGCCCGAGAGCTACCACTTCCCCGTCATCGACCGCTGGTTCCACGAGAACGGCGCCGCCTTCACGCCGACCATCTCCTGCAACAGCATGGAGGTGCTGGCCAGGTTGACGGCTTCGGGCGTCGGGGTCGCGCTCCTGCCGGAGCATTGCTACGCGGACCTCGTCGCCCAGGGAGCTCTCCGCGTCCTCAGGACAGAACCCGCGATACCGTCCGTGGAGTTCGCGGCGGCGTATCGGCTCGACAGGCCGCCTCACCCGCTCGCCGAGCTGGTGTCCGCTCTGGCCGCCGAACTGTCAGGCAAGGACGCGGCGGCAGCGTGACGCGCCGGGAGCGGGTGACCGGTGCAACAAGGTGCCGCCGGCGGTCAGACCGGCCGCTCGGCGCCGAGCCGGGCAGGAACCCGGGGATCGACCGCGGCCCAGTCCGACAGGAGGAACGACAGGGCCGCCCGCGGCATCTCCCGCAGCGCGTCGACGCGATCGCGCCGCAGCAGCACGCGCCAGGTCTCGCGGGCGGTCGGCGCCGGCGCCGCCAGGGCGGCCGGCGAGAGGAGGGCGAGATTGGCGCCGCGGCCGGGGTCGCGCACCGACTCGTAGCGGATCGCCTCGAGCCCCGCGGCGCGCGCGGCGTCGGCGAGGTCCTGGCACGGCGCGTACTCGCTCGGGTGGGTCCAGAGCGCGCGGTCGTGCGCGAGCGGCGGCGCGGTCAGGTCGACCGCCCGGGAGGCGCGGACGGGCACCCGGAAGGCGGTGCGCCCATGCGGGTTCCGCGGCAGCGGCGTGCCCGGCGAGGCCGCGAAGAACAGCGCGCGGTGGAACGCGTCCTCGGCGACCGCCGTCTCGACCCGCTCGGAGCAGTAGAGGCAGCCGTCGCGCTGCCGGGCCCGCCGAAACCGGCTGCCCTGCGGGTAGGGCGCGTAGCGGAACGGCGTGGCGAGCAGGTAGTCCAGGCCCGCGCACGAGGCGGGGACGGCGGGCTTCGACCGGTCCAGCTCCGCCTCCAGGATGGCCTGCTCGTCCAGGCCGTCGACCAGCTTCATGGTGGAGACCTGCGACTGGCTCTCGACGACGCGCCAGGCGCTGGTGGAGATGGTCCGGGCCTCAGATGCGAGCGCGGGCGGCGTCCACATGGGCGACGGTCTCGACGAGGCCGGTGACGGTCCGCACCTTGTCGGCCGGGATGCCCGCGAGGGCCGCGTTGGGGGCGCGCATCCAGCTCCGCATCGGCTCCTCCTCGCCGCCCACCATCGCGTCGAGGCTCCGGAACAGGCGGACGAGGAGCAGCGCGAGCTCGTAGGGCTTGGAGCCGGGGTCCAGCGTGTACGTCCCGGACGCGAGGCGGGAGATGGTCGCGTCCGAGAGGCCGAGCACCTCGCCGAGC
>DASQVL010000267.1:0-2627 GCA_035640795.1 Crenalkalicoccus sp.
GCCCGGACCGACCCGATCCCGATCGCGGTGCCGGACTTCGCCGGCGCGACGCCGGACGCGCAGCGCATCGGCCGCGACATCGCCGGCGTGATCCTGAACAACCTGAAGAGCTGCGGCCTGTTCCGCCCGGTCGAGCGCGCCGCCTACATCCAGACGGCGGAGGCGGCGGCACAGGCGCCGCGCTTCCAGGACTGGCGCGTGATCGGCGCCCAGGCGCTGACCACCGGGCGCGCGGAGGTCCAGGGCGACCGCGTGCGCGTGGAGTTCCGCCTGTGGGACGTGCTGCCGGAACAGCAGATCCAGGGCACCGCCTTCACCGCCCCGGCCGCCAATTGGCGCCGCATCGCCCACCTGATCTCCGACGTGATCTACGAGCGGCTGCTGGGCGAGAAGGGCTATTTCGACACGCGCGTGGTCTATGTAGCGGAAAGCGGCCCGCGCGGCCGGCGCACCATGCGCCTCGCCATCATGGACCAGGACGGGGAGAACCAGCGCTTCCTGACCGATGGCAGCTTCGCCGCGCTGACGCCGCGCTTCCACCCGAACGCGCAGCAGATCGCCTTCATGTCCTATGCGCAGAACCAGCCGCGCGTCTACCTGTTCAACCTCGACACCGGCCGGCAGGAGGTGCTGGGCAACTTCCCCGGCATGACGCTCTCGCCGCGCTTCGCGCCGGACGGGCGGAGCGTCGTGCTTTCGGCGACGCGCGGCGGCGATGCCAACATCTTCCTCGTGGACCTCGCCAGCCGGCGGGAGCAGCAGTTGACCTCGGGTGGTGGGCTCGACGTCTCGCCCTGCTTCTCGCCGGACGGGTCGCAGATCGTCTTCAACTCGGATCGCGGCGGCGACCAGCAGCTCTACGTCATGAGCCCCGACGGCTCGAATGTCCGCCGCATCTCCTTCGGCCGCGGCCGCTATGCGACGCCGGTCTGGTCGCCGCGCGGCGACCTGATCGCCTTCACCCGCCTCGGGGGCAGCTCCTTCGCGATCGGTGTCATGCGGCCCGATGGCAGCGGGGAGCGCATCCTCTCCGAGGGCTGGAGCATGGAGGGCCCCACCTTCGCGCCGAATGGCCGCGTGATGATGTTCTACCGCGAGACGCCGGCGCGGGATTCGCGCGGCACCGGCTATTCCTCGCGTCTCGCCTCCATCGACATCGCGGGGTTCAACGAGCGGCAGGTGATCACGCCGACCGACGCTTCCGACCCCGCCTGGTCGCCGCTGCTGTCGTGAGGGCGGAGTCGCAGCGGGAGTCGCGGGCGCCGCCCCCGGTGCGGCCGCGCGGCGCGATGCGCGCGCGGCGGGGACGGGGTACGCACGCTGCGGTCACTCGGCGGTCCCGCGACGCCCGATGCGGCAGCGGCGCAACCCCGTCGGCGTGGTGCGGAACTCTGTTGCCGCAACGGCTTGACCCTGTTCCGGCGGGGCTGTAACGCGCCTGCGAGGCGCGCGGCGGTATTGCCGCGGAGTCCCGGGAAAGGACAGCAGATGATGCACTCTCGGCTGCTGGGCGCGCTCGCCGCCCTCTCGCTTCTCGCCGCCTGCCAGTCGAGCACCGACCAGACCGCCGCCACCGGCGCCGGCGCCGCCGGCACCCAGACCGCCGGCCCGCGTCCCGGCAGCCAGGAGGACCTGGTGGCCAATGTCGGTGACCGCGTCTTCTACGACTTCGACCGCAGCAGCATCCGCGCCGATCAGCGCCCGGTGCTGGAGCGCCAGGCCGCCTGGCTGCAGCGCTACCCGCAGGTGACCGTGCAGGTGCAGGGCAATTGCGACGAGCGCGGCACGCGCGAGTACAACCTCGCCCTCGGCCAGCGCCGGGCCAATGCCGCGCGCGACGTGCTGGTGGCGAGCGGCGTCGCCTCCTCGCGCATCTCCACCATCTCCTTCGGCAAGGACCGGCCCTCCGCCCTCGGCTCGGACGAGCAGGCCTGGGCGCAGAACCGCAACGCCACCACGGTGGTGCAGTAACCACCGGCTGTGGGCGCCGCCCCGTGCGGCGCTCGTCCCTGGTGTCCCGATTCCGGAGTTCGCCGCCAGTACGGCGCCCTTCGGATCGGAACACCCGCCTTTGTTTCAATGACCTGCGATCGGCCTGTGTGCGCACACCAGAGGTGGCACGGGAAGGGCGTGAATCGCTGGCTGAAAACCGCTGGAGCGGCCGCGTGCCGGGCCCGGCGGCGACGCCCTTGCGGCCTGTCCCGGCGCGCGATACCGCCCGGGCTCGCTGTCCGGAGGTCCGCGATGCGTCGCGCAGTCCTGATCCTGCTGCCGCTCCTTCCGCTGCTCGCTCCGCCGCTGGCACGGGCGCAGTTGGAGACCCGGGAAGGGATCGCGCTGCAGAACCAGATCCTCCAGCTGCGGCAGGAGATCGAGCAGCTCAGGCTGCGCGGCGGCTCCACCCTGGGCGCCGCGCCGGTCGCGCCGCCGCCGCGCGGCGCGGTGCCGGGTACGGCCGGCGCCGATCTGCTGCCCCGCCTGCTTGACCGTGTCAGCGACCTGGAGGAGGAGGTGCGGCGGCTGCGCGGCCGGGTGGACGAGGCGGAGTTCCGCGAGCGCCAGACCAGCGAGGCGTTGGAGAAGCTGCAGGGCGACATGGACTACCGGCTGCAGCAGCTGGAAGGCCA
>DASQVL010000268.1:0-7740 GCA_035640795.1 Crenalkalicoccus sp.
GCCACCTTCGGCAATTTCGAGCGGGATTTCCTCTACGACGACACCAACAGCTACATCTGGGGCATCTACCTGCTGCCCTGGAATTGGGGCTGGCTGGTGCGGCCCGGCCTCGGCACCAACGACTACATGGACCGGATCTACGACCGGACCATGTTCCACGGCGCGACCTTCCGCGACCTGCAGGCGCGCGGGCGGCCGCTGATCGCGATCGGCGCGACCGACATCTCCTACGGCACGCCGGTGCTGTTCGACCAGAATTACTTCGACCTGATCTGCGCCGACCTGCAGGACCTGCCCGTCTCGCGCGCCGTCGCCGCCTCCAACGGCTTCCCCGGCCTGTTCTCGCCGGTGACGCTGACCAGCCGCACCGCCGAATGCGGCGGAAGGCGGCCCGGCTGGCTGGGCCGGGTGCCCGCGGCCGAGCGCGCCAACCCGCTCTCCCGCCTCGCCACCGCGGCGGTGCGCGCGGAGCGCTACCTGGACCCGGAGCGCACGCGCTACCTCCACCTCGCCGATGGCGGCATCTCCGACAACCTGGCGATGCGGGCCGCCGGCAGCACGATGCAGGCGCTGACCGGCGACGACCTGCGCAGCCGCGGCTTCCTGCAGGTCCGGCGCCTGCTCATGCTCAGCGTGGACGGCCAGGGCACGCAGGACAGCTCGGTCGCGCAGCGCAAGCAGGTGGGCGGGCTGGTCCAGATGCTCGGCCTGGTCAGCGGCGCGCAGATCGACAGCTACAACTTCGAGACGCTGCACACCGTGACCCAGCAGATCGAGGGGCTGACGGCGACGCTGCGCCAGGCACGCTGCGCGGCGGCGCCCAGCATCGCCGGCGCGCCCTGCGGCGACGTCGCCTCCGCGCTCATCCACATCTCGCTCGTCGGCCTGCCGGAAACCCCGGAGCGGGCGCGGCTGCTGGCCATCCCGACCGGGCTCTCGCTGAGCCGCGAGGATGTGGACCTGCTGATCGCGGCCGGCGAGGGCGCGGTGACGGGCTCGGCCACGCTCCGGGATTTCCTCGACAGCTATCCGGCGGGCGCCCCCGGGCCCCGGGCGGCGGTGCAGGTGTCCGAGGGCGGCGCCGTCACGGCGCGAAGACGGTGAAGATCCAGGTCGCCAGCAGCACCAGGTGCACGATGCCGGAGAGCAGGTTGGTCCGCCCGGTGCCGTAAGTGATGATGGCGACGACGAAGCCGAGCGCCAGCAGCATGGCCGCGCCCGCGGTGACGCCGAGCTCGAGCGGCTGGCCGAGGCGGGAGGCAACGAGGGCGACCGCCGGGACGGCGAGGCCGATGGAGGCGATGGCGCTGCCGAGGGCGAGGTTGATGCTGGCCTGCAGCCGATCCCGCGCCGCGGCGCGCACCGCGGCCGCCGTCTCCGGCAGCAGCACGATGGCGGCGATGACGACGCCGACCACGCCGGGCGGGGCGCCCGCCGCCTCCACCGCCGCCTGCAGCGCCGGCGCCAGGCGCTTCGCCAGCAGCACGACGGAGAGCAGCGCCGCCACCAGCAGGAAAAGCGAGGCGAGGGCGATGCGCGCCTCCGGCCGCGCATGCCCCGCCGCCGCATCCTCCCCCACCGGCAGGAAATAGGCCTGATGCCAGTTGGTCTGGATGAACAGGAAGGCGAGGTAGAGGCCGAGGCAGGCGACCGAGACGAAGCCGAGCTGGAGCGGCGAGTAGAAGGGCCCGGGCACCGAGACGACGAAGTTCGGCAGGACCAGCACGAGCATCGCCATCGGGATCAGCACGGAAAGGAAGGCGCTCGCGCCTTCCACCCGGAACTCGGCCTCCCGCGTCCTGAGGGCGGCGACCAGAATGCAGAGGCCGGCGAGGCCGTGGAGGACGAGCATGACCACGGCGTGCACGGAATCCCGGAGCAGCGCCGGGTTGGCCTTGCCGCCCAGCATCGTGGAGATGATCAGCCCGACCTCGATCACCGTGACGGCGAAGGCGAGCACCAGCGTGCCGAAGGGCTCGCCCAGCCGGAGCGCCACCACCTCCGCATGGTGGACGGCGGCGACGACGTTGCCGAGCAGTAGGGCGGCGAGCACCAGGATGAGCGGCACTGTCCCGGGCTCACCGAGCAGCAGCCAGGCCGCGAGGCCGAACAGGGGGATCAGGATCGTGTGCAGCGGCACGCGGTCCACCGGGGCACCGGCCATGGCTCCACTCTCCTGCGGCGATCGGCCCGGCGCCGGCCCGCGGCTCAGCGCTCCGGCAGCGCGGTGGCGCCGACCGGCGGCTGCGGCCGCGTTGCGCGGGACGGGCGCTTGATGCGCTCGCGCGCGGACTGGAAGACGATGTAGAGCATCGGGATCAGGAAGATGCCGATGGTGGAGGCCGCGATCATCCCGAAGAACACGGGCGTCGAGACCGCGCGCCGACTGATCTCGGAGGCGCCTGTCGCGATGACCAGCGGCACGAGTCCGAGGATGAAGGCAAAGGAGGTCATCATGACGGCGCGGAACCGCAACTTCGCGCCGAGCACCGCGGCCTCGGCGATGCTCTTGCCCTCGTGCTCGCGCTGCTCCTTGGCGAATTCGACGATCAGGATGCCATTCTTGGCCGCGAGCGCGATGAGAACGACGATGCCGATCTGCGCGTAGAGGTCGAGGGCGAGGCCGGACAGGCCGATCGCCAGCATGGCGCCGAGCAGCCCGACCGAGACCGAGAGCAGGACGGGCACCGGGATGGCCCAGCTCTCATAGAGCGCGACCAGGAAGAGGTAGGCGAACAGCACGGCAAGCGCCAGGATCATGGTCGTCTTTCCGGCCGCCGCCTTTTCCTGATAGGCCGTGCCGGTCCATTCGTAGGAATAGCCGGCGGGCAGGGTGGCGGCGCTGACCTTCTCCATCGCGGCGAGCGCGTCGCCGCTGGACCGGCCCGGCGCCGCCTCGCCATTCACGGTCAGGCTGCGGACGTTGTTGAAGCGCACGATGAAGGAGGGACCGAAGGCGACCTCGGCCTCGGCCAGGGCCTGCACGGGCACCATGCCGCCGCTGCGGTTGCGCAGTTGCACGCGGTAGATGTCGGACACGTAGGAGCGGTCGTCGGCCTCCGCCTGCAGGCTGACCTTCCAGCTCCGGCCGAATACGTTGAAGTCATTGACATAGACGCTGCCCAGCGCGGCCTGCAGCGCGGCGAACAGGTCGTCGATGGAGATCCCGAGCACCTGCGCCCGGTCGCGGTCGATGTTGAGGAACACCGAAGGTGTCTCGGCGCTGAAGGTGGAGTAGACCCGGTTCAGGGCCGGGTCCTGGTTGCCCGCCAGCACGAGCGCGCGCATCACCCCCGCCATCTCGGCGGGCGGGCGGCCTTCCAGGTTTTGCAGCTGGTACTCGAAGCCACCGGCGGTGCCGAGGCCGATGATCGGTGGCAGGTTGAAGGGAATCACCAGTGCCGGCACCTCGGCCGTGCCGCGGGCCACCGCCGCGAGCAGGTCGTTCACCCCGACGTCGCGCTCCTCGAAGGGTTTGAGCGTGACGATGAAGAAGGCGCTGTTCGACAGGGCGAGGCCATTCAGGAAGGAGTAGCCGGTGATGACCGAGACGTCACGGATGCCGGGCAGCGCCGCCACGACCGCCTCGATCTGGCCTGCCACCTCGCGCGTGCGATTGAGCGAGGCGCCGTCCGGCAGCTTGGCCTCGATGAAGAAGGCGCCCTGGTCCTCCTGCGGCAGGAAGCCGCTCGGGGTGCGGCCGCCGACCGTGACGATGCCGAAGCCGGCCGCCGCCAGCACGACAAGCGAGAGCAAGGCGACCCGCACCAGTCGTGCCACCACCGCGGCATAGCCGTCCCGGACCGTGTCGATGCGGCGGCTGATCCAGCCCATGATGCCGCGCCGCGGCCCCTGGTGCGGCTTGAGCAGGATGGAGCACAGGGCGGGCGAGAGGGTCAGCGCGTTGATCGCCGACAGGAACATGGAGACGCTGACGACAACCGCGAATTGCCGGAACAGCTCGCCCGAGATGCCGGGGATGAAGGCCAGCGGGACGAAGACCGAGAGCAGCACGAGGGTGATGGCGATGATCGGCGCGGTGATGCCTTCCATCGCCTTCTTCGTCGCCTCCGCCACCGGGAGCTCGTGGTGCTGCTCCATGGTGGCCTCGACAGCCTCGACCACGACGATGGCATCATCCACCACGATGCCGATCGCGAGCACCATGGCCAGGAGCGAGATGGTGTTGGCGGAATAGCCCATGGCCAGCATGACGGCGAAGGTGCCTATCAGGCTGACCGGCACGGCGATCACTGGAATCAGCGTGGCGCGGAGCGAGCCGAGGAAGAGGAACACGACCACAACCACCAGGATGAAGGCCTCGAGCAGGGTGTGCTCCACCGCCTGGATCGTCGCGTGCACGAACTCGGTCGTGTCGTAGGTGACGGCATAGGACATGCCGGCGGGAAAGCGCGCGGCCAGCCGCTGCATCGCCGCCTGCACGTCACGCGCGACGCCGAGCGCATTGGCCCCGGGCGAGAGATAGATGGCGATGAGCTGCGCCGACCCCTGGTTGAGCCGGGTCTCAACATCCCGGCTGAAGGCGCCGAGCTCGGCGTGCGCCACATCACCCACGCGCAGCACGCTGCCATCCGGGTTGGCACGGATGACGATATTGGCGAACTCCTCGGGCTGCACCAGCCGGCCCTGGGTGCGGATGTTGAGCTGGTAGGAGATGTCGTCGCTGGCCGGCTGCGCGCCGATGCGCCCGATCGGCGCCACCCGGTTCTGCCCCTGGATCGCCGCGACCACGTCGGCTGGCGTCAGGTTGAGCGCCGCGAGCCGGTCGGTCCGGAACCAGATGCGCATGGCGTAATCCTGGGCGCCGAACAGGTTTGCCTGGCCGACGCCCGGTATGCGCCGCAGCACGTCGAGGATGTTGATGGTGGCGTAGTTGGACAGGAAGAGCGAATTCTGCGTCGGGTCGGTGGAGCGCAACCCTATCACCTGCAGCAGCGCCGAGGACTGCTTGCGCACGTTGAGCCCCTGCCGCTGCACCTCCTGCGGCAGCAGGGCAAGGGCGAGCTGCACCCGGTTGTTCACATTCGTCGTGTTCTGGTCGGGGTCGGTGCCAACCAGGAAGGAGACGGTCAGCGTGTAGGAGCCATCGTCGCCACTGGTGGACTTCATGTAGATCATCTTGTCCACGCCGTTGACCTGGCTCTCGATCGGCTGCGCGACCGTCGCCTCGACCACCTCGGCCGAGGCGCCGGGGAAGCTCGCCGTCACCTGCACCTGCGGCGGCACGATTTCGGGGAACTGCGCCACCGGGATCTGCAGCAGGGAGACGAGGCCGGCGATGGCGGTGACGATCGCGATGACGATGGCCAGCCGCGGCCGGTCGATGAAGGTCTTGGCGAGCATGGCGCTCAGCCTCCCACGCGGGGCGCCACGCGGCCGGTCGTCGGCAATTCCGGCGCCGGGCGCGGCATCACCACGGCGCCAGGGCGCGCGCGCTGCGCGCCTTCCGTGATCACCATGACGCCCGGCTGCAGCCCCTCCTCCACCCGGGCCATTCCTGCGGTCAGCGGGCCGAGGCGGACGCGCTTCGCCTCCACCCGATTGCCCTCGCCCACGCTCAGCACGAAGGCACCGGCCTGGTCGAGCTGCACCGCCGATTGCGGAATCACCAGCGCCTCGCGCGGCGTCTCGGTCTCCACCCGGACCCCGATCACCTGGCCGTCGGTGAGGAGGCGGGCGGGATTGGGGAAAACCGCCTGCACGATGGTGGAGTCGGTGCTGCTGTCGGTGGTGACGTTGATGAAGGAGATCTGGCCCGGCTTGTCGTAGAGCGTGCCATCGGGCAGCCGCACCCGCACGACCCGCGCCTGCTGGCCCCGCTCGGCCTCCGCCCGCCGCAGGGCCAGCAGCTGCCGCTGCGCCACCGGGAAGAACACGCGCATGGTGTCGTCGCGGACCACGGTGGTCAGCACGCCGCTTTCCGGGCTGACGACATTGCCGGGCGTCAGCGCGGCGCGGCCGACACGCCCTGAGATCGGGGTGACGATCTGGGTATAGGCGAGCTGGATATTGGCCTGCCGCAGAGCCGCCTGGGCCTGGCTGACCTGGGCCGCAGCCACCTGCTGGTCGGCGATGCGCTGGTCGAGCGTCGAGCGGGGGATGGCGTTGGTCCTCACCAGCTCCTGCCCGCGGGTCACTTGCAGGTTCGCGTTGTACAGCGACGCCTGTGCGCCCTCGACCTGTGCCTGGCGCGAGGCCACTTCGGCCTCGAAGGGCTCGCGCTCGATCAGGAACAGCAGGTCGCCAGCCTTGACGTTCTGGCCCTCGTTGAAGGTGCGGTCGCGGAGGAAGCCGGTGATGCGGGCCCGGATTTCCACACGCTCCAGTGCTTCGATCCGGCCGATGAACTCGGCGCCCTCGGCCACGGGGCGCAGTTCGGCTCGCGCCACCAGCACGGCAGGGGCGGAGGGCGCGGGCTGGGCGGCGGCTCCACCGCCCAGCGAGAGGACCAGCACCAGCGCGGTCAGCAGGCCAAGGCACCTTGCGCGCGTCATGCCGAGCTTCCCACGCCGAGCTCTGATTTCTATTGCTTGCACCTTTCACGGTGGCAGACAACCAGACTCACGGTGGCAGACGACCTGGCTCGGCGCCCGCAGGCGTGATGGGTCGGGGCCTGGACGCGCGGCGATGGGCGTGGCTTCGGCGCGGCGGGCGGGAGGCGCTGGCTACCCGCAGCCGGGGCCGCCCGCCTCCGGTCCGGTCCCGCGAGTGCACAGCACAGCCCGAAGCGCCTCGACGCGGCGGTCGTCGAAGGGCAGCGTCGGGACCAGCCAGCCACCCTCGTCGTTCTCATTCCAGGCATAGATCAGTGCGGCACGCGCCACTGCCACGCGCGGGTGCAGGGCGATCCACTCCAGGGCGCGGCGCAGATGCGCCGCCAGCTCCTGCGGTTGCGCCTCCGCATAGTAGCGGTCCATGCCGACGCCGGGGCGCTGCCAGGACTCCCAGGGGACCGGGCTCTGGATGCGTGGACGGCGATCCCATCCGCTCATCACGGTCGGGACCACGCCCAGCCCGGAGGCGGCATAGGCATCCCAGCGCCGCTCCGCGAGCTGCGCGAGCGCGGCATAGGGCGCGGCGAGGTCGGCCTCGGCGATCGCATAGGCGGAAAGCGCATCGGCCCCGAGCGCCTGCGCGATCCGCACGCCGGGATCGGGCCGCGCCATGAGCACGAGGTAAGGGTTGCCCGCCCCCTCCGCCACGGCGCGCGCACGGAAGCGGTCCACCGCCGCGCGCAGCGCGCCCGCATCGCCCCAGCGCTCGGCGATGAGCCGGTCCGAGAGGAAGCCGAGGAAGTAGAGCGGCCGCCCGTCCGGTGCGCGCTGGTAGTCCGGGTGCCGCATCAGCTCCAGGTGCCAGTCAACCACGGGCTCGGCGGCGTCACGGGCGGTGCCCCACTGCACCAGCTCCGACAGCATGCAGAAGCGGAGGCCATGACGCTCCGGGCTGGCCAGGTAGAGCTTCAGCCCGGCCGACATCGGGCTTTCCCGCGGATAGCCGAGGAAGCCCCAGAAGCCGAGGCCGGCACGCAGCGCCAGCGCAATCTCCCGGTCCATCACCGCCTGCGCGCTGCCGTCGATGGTGACGCTGCCGTCCGGCCCGATCCGGGCGAAGAAGGGCAGGCGGTGCCGGTAGGCCGGCGGCGCTAGGCTGCGCTCCACCGCCCGGTTCGTGGGCGAGCCGGGCGATTGCCAGGCATCCCAGCGTATGGCGCCGACC